>JBFHDT010000239.1:0-4094 GCA_041584575.1 Porticoccaceae bacterium | reverse complement strand
TTCCAACAAATGGCTCGCTTAACAGCTTCCGTTGAGCGAGGCGCGCATTCTACAGAGCCCCACCAAACTGTCAACAACTAAAACTCAATTTATTCAAATAAACACCAACACCGCTAAAAATACGCACAAAAGACAACTCTATAACCAGCGCAACAGGTGAAAGTGCTTCTTGCCACGGCGCAATAAATGGTAGCGCCCATAGTATGCACCGGCTCTATTCAAACTAAGGCCTTCATCTTTTTGTTGCTCGCCATTAACCCGAACCGCGCCATCGCGTATAAACTTGCGCGCCTGACCCTGAGTTACTTCGCCTCTTGGCGTTAACGCCAAACCCGAATCAACCAAAGCATCAATCAACGTGAGGCCAGCGACTTCAATATCGCTGGACGGCATACCGTCCAGCGCTAGCTGCTCCATATCATCTTCGGTGAGCTGATCTAACGAGCCGGCGAACAAAGCAGCCGATATTCGCTCGGCCGCCTCCACACCCTCCTCACCATGTACTAACCGAGTCACTTCTCGGGCCAGTATAGCTTGAGCCGATTTCTTTCCTTGGGCCAACTGGTCAGCTCGCTCAATCTCAATCAACTCACTTAACGACAGAAAGGTAAAGTAACGCAGAAAGCGATAAACATCGAGATCCGCCACATTCACCCAAAACTGATAGAAGGCGTAGGGGGAAGTTTTTTTCGGGTCGAGCCAAATAGTACCTGACTCGGTTTTACCAAATTTAGTGCCGTCTGATTTCGTGACCAGGGGTAGCGTCAAGCCAAAGGCCGACACGCGATGCATGCGCCGGACCAAATCGATGCCACCCGTAATGTTACCCCACTGGTCGGACCCACCAATTTGCAAAGTACAGCCGTAGCGCTTGTACAGCTCCACAAAATCATAGGACTGCAGCAGCATGTATGAAAATTCAGTGTAAGAGATGCCTTCGCCTTCGCGCTCGATACGTGTTTTCACTGATTCCTTCTGAATCATCGCATTGACAGCAAAATGCTTACCGACATCCCGAAGGAAATCCAGCACCGGCATATTGCCCATCCAGTCGAGATTGCTTGCCACCTCTGCAGAACACGAACCACTATCAAGATCAACGAAGCGGGATACCTGTTGACGCAGCCGTTCGGTCCAGCCAGCAACAATATCCGGCGTGTTTAGCTGACGCTCCTGGGCCTTAAAGCTGGGATCGCCAATTAAACCTGTTGCTCCGCCCACCAGCGCTATGGGCTTGTGACCAGCTAGCTGAAAACGCCGCAGTGCAAGAAGCGGCACCAAGCTACCTATATGAAGACTGTCAGCAGTAGGATCAAAACCACAATAAAGTACACGCTGCTCGGCAAGATGCTCAACAAAGGCCCCCTCACCCGTAGTCTGCGCAACCAGCCCCCGACTCTGCAAATCGGCAATTAAACCTTGATCCACTTTCGCCATGACTTTACAAGCCTCATATACCAAAAGGAGCCGAACGATACAGGATAGCCCAACAAAAACAAATGCCACCCATACCACATAATTACCCCGCAAAACTTTAAGTCAACGCTGTATTTTGTTATAAATCACAATCTTAGCCTCGATAGCTCCAGCGGAATACACAAACCCATGCAAGCCAGCCCAAACTCAAAACCAACCGTGGTATCAAAACTCCCAAAAAAGCATATCGCCGCAGCAACGGCCGTGGCCTTTTGCCTGGTTGGTGTCATGTCTCTTTTACCCTCGAAAAATGTTCAGGCAAAACGCAATGTTATTACAGTCGATCTACCAACAGACGCACAAACGCCACATCAGGTAGTCCGCTCAACAACTGAAACTGCGGCCAGCCCAGAAAACACCGAGTCGGCATCGCTATCTTTGAACTGGCAACAAACAACGATTACTCCTGGCGACAACTTAACCACCATTTTCAAACGTCTTGGCCTCACTGCAAGTGATGTCTACACCGTAGCCAATGCAAGCAACGAACAAAAATCCCTGCAGCGCCTGCGTCCTGGCGAGCTCATTGCCATCTGTTTAAACGACGAAGGCAAACTGACTCAGGTTAAATATACGCGGTCAAGCCTTGAGCACTACCTTTACGAGCGCAACGATAATGGCTTTGAGGGCACCAAAGTCATTCTCCAACCGGACCTGATCCCGACTCATAAAACAGCCATCATCAACAACTCCTTATCACTCGACGCAAACAAAGCCGGCCTAGACCCATCAAAAATCATGGCTCTCGCCAACATTTTCGGCTGGGACATCGATTTCGCGCTCGATATTCGCAAAGGCGATACATTTAGCGTCCTCTACGACGAAAAATTCCTCAACGGCGAAAAAGTGGGCAGCGGAGATATACTCGCGGCAACATTCACCAACCAGGGTAGAACCTTCAACGCCGTTCGCTTCATTGAACAAGATGGCTCGATTAATTATTACACCCCCGACGGCAAACCCATGCGCAAGGCCTTCTTGCGCGCGCCACTGGATTTCACCCGTATCAGCTCTAATTTCAGCTTGCGCCGCAAGCACCCAGTGCACAAACGCATCAAGGCCCATCGTGGTGTCGACTATGCCGCTCCCCGCGGCACACCTGTCTACGCTGCCGGTGATGGCAAAGTTATCGCTAGCGGCTACAACAAGGCAAACGGCAACTATGTCTTTATCCAACACGGCGGGAAATACATCACCAAGTACCTGCACCTCACCAAACGCCTTACTCGTAAAGGCAAGCATGTCAGCCAGGGCAAAACGATTGGCACCGTTGGTTCAACGGGCTACGCTACCGGACCCCACCTGCATTACGAATTTCTGGTCAACGGCGTTCATCACAACCCGCGGACGGTGAAGCTGCCAGACGCCAAAACTATTTCCAAAAGCCAGCGTGACGAATTCTTCGCACAGACCACGCCTCTACTCAACCAGCTTAGCCAACATAGTGGCACACTGATCGCCCGGGCCAACCTCCAGGATTAATCTCACTTCAAATGAACAACGCCTGTCGCGAACTCTACATAGGCCTAATGTCTGGCACCAGCATGGATGGCATAGACAGCGCCATTATCGAGGTCGGAAAGAACAACATAAAGTTAATTGCCACTTACTGCCATCCAATCCCCAAACAGCTCCAGCAAGCCATCAAACCTTTATTGTTACCCGGCGACGACAATCTTGACGCCCTCGGCAGCGCAGACCAACAACTAGGCGTTTGCTTTGCCCAAGCCGCAACAACTCTGTTAAAACGGGAAAGACTGAACGCCAGTGACATCAAAGCAATAGGTAGCCACGGCCAAACGGTTCGCCACCGGCCACCGAACAGCGATACACCTCACCCCTTCACACTGCAAATAGGGGACCCCAATATTATTGCCGCACGCACAAACATCACGACTGTTGCCGACTTCCGTCGCAGGGATATGGCTCTCGGCGGACAGGCAGCACCGCTGGTGCCAGCCTTTCACCAGGCCGTTTTCCACAGCAGAAACAGCAACCGAGCCATCGTTAATATTGGCGGCATCAGCAACATCACCTTTTTACCCGCAGAAGGCGAAGTGCTGGGCTTCGACACGGGCCCCGGCAATCGCCTACTCGATGATTGGATAAAACAACACAAAAACAAAAACTTCGATGACTGCGGCCTATGGGCAAGCCAGCACACAAGTGACCCACAGCTACTTGAACAGCTAAAAACCCACCCTTTTTTACAGCGTTCTGCGCCTAAGAGCACAGGCCGAGAAGAGTTCAATCGACAATGGCTGGATCAAGCACTCAAGCCATTTAGCCATCTCTCGCCCGGATCTGTGCAGGCAACACTACTCGCCTTCACTGCTGAAACCATTGCCGATGCACTAAAAGCTTTGCCTGCTGTGATTGATGATGTTTTTATCTGTGGTGGCGGTGCATTAAATACAGCGTTGATGACCCAGCTAGGAGATTTACTAACGCCCGCAAACGTCGACAGTACCATCACGCTAGGCATTTCACCCGAATGGGTAGAGGCTGCAGCCTTTGCCTGGCTTGCGCGACAAACACTGGCGGGGCTGGCTGGTAACTTACCCGCTGTAACAGGGGCAAAGGGCTTGACGGTTCTAGGTGGAATTTACCCGAGCTAT
>JBFHDT010000238.1:0-4105 GCA_041584575.1 Porticoccaceae bacterium | reverse complement strand
TGATCTGACCACCAGAGCGTGTCACGGGTGGTGTCATCCTTAACAAAATATTTATCTTTGGGGGAGCGCCCAGTAAAAATACCCGTGTCAACGGCGACGGCACCGCTACTCGTAGTACGGCCAACGTCGTAACCGCTCAGCTCGGGGCGAGTTTCTTCTGCGAATAAAGTGTCGTAGTCGGGGTTATAGTGAATTTCCAGCGGGTTTTTTATGCCGTACTCGGACAGCTTTTGGGCTAAGAGGGAATGACTCATTGGGGCAGCCTCGACGTAATTTTGGTAAATTTAAATCAAATGTAAAGCTTATTGAGTTATAATTGTATTATAATTTGATGCCCTAGAGCTAGGGCTCTGTGCTGGCGGAGCATTACACTCGTAGCTTTAAGTAGGATCACACCGATGCCCCAACGACAACACTTGTTTTCTTTGCGACTCGGGCATGCGCTTCGCGAGGTGTTGGCTGAAGGGTATGACCGCAAAGCCTTTCTAAAGGACCTAATTGCAGGTTCGACGGTGGGTGTAATTGCTATTCCCCTGGCAATGGCATTGGCGATTGCTAGCGGTGTACCACCGCAATATGGTCTGTACACCGCCATCGTTGCAGGCGCAATTGTTGCCCTGACCGGTGGTAGTCGTTACAGCATTTCAGGGCCGACGGCTGCCTTTGTGGTGATTTTGCAGCCGTTGACGGTGAAGTATGGTTTAGCAGGGCTGCTGTTGGCCTCGGTAATGGCCGGTGCGATACTTATCGCTATGGCCTACGCCCGTTTGGGCCGTTTTATTGAATACATTCCAGAATCAGTCACGCTGGGCTTTACCGGGGGTATTGCCATTGTGATAGCTGTGTTGCAGATTCCCGATTTTGCTGGCTTGACATTGCAGAGCGTGCCCGAGCATTTCATGGGTAAGGTTACTGCTATTGTCACCCATTTGCCCCAGGTCAATTTAGGGAGCGTTTTGACTGCTGGCTTTACCCTGGCGATGATGATGTTGTGGCCGCGCTTGAAGACACCAGTGCCGCCCCATCTTCCAGCGCTAGTACTGGCTTGCTTACTGGGGGTTTTTCTCAGTGGCTTGGGCATGGAGGTCGATACCGTTGGGTCGCGTTTTCACTACCTGTCAAGCGATGGCACAGAGGCGGCGGGGATCCCCCCCTTTCTGCCCGCATTGGAGTGGCCGTGGAGTCGCGCCGGTGCCGATGGCCAGCCGCTTGAGCTCTCTTTTACTCTGGTGTCAGACTTGTTGCCCGCTGCTTTTGCCATTGCCATGCTGGGTGCGATCGAATCACTCTTGTGTGCCGTTGTGCTCGATGGTATGTCTGGCAAACGCCACAGCGCAAACAGTGAATTGTTGGCTCAAGGCTTGGCGAATGTTATCACTCCCTTTTTTGGGGGTATCACCGCCACCGCTGCGATAGCGCGCTCGGCAACAAACCTGAAAGCCGGCGCTCGCTCGCCCATTGCGGGCGTGGTTCATGCACTGGTTGTATTGCTGGGTCTATTGTTGTTTGCCGGTGCACTGGCTTATGTGCCAATGCCAGCCATGGCAGCGTTATTGATGGTTGTCGCCTGGAATATGAGTGAAGCCCATAAATCCGTCAAACTTGTCAAGAAATCCCCTGGCAGCGATATATTGGTTTTTCTAGTTTGCTTGTCTTTAACGGTATTTGTGGACATGGTCGTAGCCATCACGGTGGGCGTCCTCCTGGCGTCTTTGCTGTTTATGAAAGAACTGGCTGCCATCACACACGTAGTGGATATCAGCGATAATCGCGATTTTCATCGCGAGGCGCTACCCGCGAACTGGAAGATATTTAAGATTCGTGGTGCACTTTTTTTCGCCCCGTCAGATCGTATCTTTGGTGAGTTGGCCCAACACGCCCAGAGCCTCGATGGCATTATTTTGCATATGCGCTATAGCTCCTATTTAGATGCGGGCGGTTTGGCGGCTATCGAGAAACTGATGGCTCTTTGCCAAAAGAAACAGGTACATCTGGTTTTTTCAGCCTGGCAATTTCAGCCGTTAAAGACACTGGCTCGGGCGCGTGGGGACTCATTGAGCGCGTTGGACGCCTCTTTTCCCACCTTAATGGCTGCCATCAACGAAGCGCAAAAGCGAGATAAACTCAATGAAACTGAATGAGGCGATTGAACGGGGGAAAACGGCTCACTGGCAAAGTGCGCAAGTTCGGGTTCGCCCGGGCAATCCCAACGAATGGTTTGTGATGCTGCACGACACGCACCATAAATCTTATATTCTCGCTGATAACGATGATCGGCCTATTGCCGCCGAGGAAATAAATCAGCTCGTTGAGTTTATTCGGGTTATTGGTTTAAAAGAATTTACTGTGTTTTTATAATTTCTGTAAGAGGCTACTAAGAATGTCAACTCTCCCACCCTGTCCCAACTGTCAATCGGAATTCACCTACGAAGATCGCGACCTACTGGTGTGTCCAGAATGTGCACATGAGTGGCAAGTAACGAGCGGAGGAGAAACCGATGATGAAGCTGTTAAGGTCGTCAAAGACGCCAATGGCAACGCTCTGCATGAAGGAGATAGCGCGACCCTGATTAAAGACCTGAAAGTAAAGGGCAGTTCAAACGTGCTAAAAATTGGCGCCAGAGTGAAAATTAACCGCATTGTCGATGGTGACCACAATATCGATTGTCGGGTCGAAAAAGTGGGCGAAATGATGTTGAAATCAGCCTTTGTTAAAAAAGCCAAGGCGTAAACGATGCGTAAGGCTACGGCCTGTTTCCGACTAATGGTGTATTCTTAGAGTGCCAACTTTTGAGGATAACGCGAACCTAGTGGTACCGGGTCTTCTTCGGGTACTCATTTGCCGTAGGGGACGACCCGTAAGCGGTTAAGCTAGGCTCGCCGGGGTATCTTGCTCTGTTTTGCCCCTTGTGCTCGTTGCCCCTTGTACTCTATGTGGTGATATTCAAAGTATCCATCAGCGATTATTTGACCGGATTCAGCGGTAGGCGAATGTGCACATTGAGGCCACCGCTGGGTTCATTGCTTGCCGATATTACGCCACCGTGTAGATGTATCGCCCGTTCGGCGATCGCCAAGCCCAGGCCGTAGCCCCCGCTCTCTCTGTCGCGGGCATCGCCCACACGCACGAAGGGTTCAAATAAACGCGTCAACATCTCATTCGGCACGCCAGTACCATGGTCGCGCACATGAATAACTAGCCACCCAGTTTGTTCAGGGTCGTGCTGCAGGGTGATGTCTACCGAGGTGGATTCATCGGTGTATCTCACAGCGTTGCGTACGATATTTTCAAAGGCGCTTCTCAACAGGGCTTCGTTGGCCTCGATGGTTGCCGACGCACTATTGATGATACGCACCTGGCGATTCACGGCGTGGGCCTCAAAGTCTGCGTTTTCAGCGACTTCCTCTAAAAGGGTGGCGATATCCACAGGCTCTGAGTGGCTGAGCTGTTTACCGGATTCTAGGCGGGTAAGTGATAAGAGTTGACCGATTAGGTCATTCAGGTGCTCGGCTTCGCGTTCGATACGATCCAGTTCGGCGTTGCTTTGATGTTGTTCGCGCTGGCGCGCGAGCCCCAAGGCCACCTGTAGGCGCGCCAAGGGTGAGCGCAGTTCATGGGAAACGTCGCTGAGTAATTGCTTTTGTGAGCCAAGAAGGGCTTGTAGGCGTTCGGCCATATGATCGAAGTCGTGGGCCAGATCGGCAACTTCATCCCGGCGTTTGCCCATGGTTGACGCGACGCGCAGACTGAGATTACCGGCAGCGAATTGCTGGGTGGCGCTGCTGAGGCGCCGGATTGGCCGGGTGAGATACCCTGCCAAAAGAAAGCAGACTAGGCCACTGACAATTGCCGCCACAACCACGGGAAGGGCAATAACCCGGGGCCTACTCAGCACTCTATTTAAAGTGATGGCCTGGAAGTCGGGCACTAGCAGGTATTGGCCGTTGTCGGGCACTTGAATCAGTTCACGGCGCTTAGGTGGTCGTCTCTCGCCCATCGAGCGGGGCGATGTGTTCCAGCGATCAGTGTGTTTCGCGAGATGAGACGATACGGGGCGATCAAGTAAATCGGTGCCTGTTTGGTCGATCAATAAAAAGGGGATCG
>JBFHDT010000237.1:0-4109 GCA_041584575.1 Porticoccaceae bacterium | reverse complement strand
ATTCATCGCACGGATAAACCGGCTTTTAGTTTTCAGGGTCATCCCGAGGCAAGCCCCGGTCCCCACGATGCTGCCCCCTTGTTCGATCATTTCTTTGACTTGATGTCACAACACTCTTCCAACACATAGGGCCTCGACGGGGGCCTCTTAGACAGACGCGATAAACACTTATGCCAAAACGCAGTGATTTACACAGTATTTTGATTCTCGGTGCAGGCCCGATTGTGATTGGCCAGGCCTGTGAGTTCGACTACTCCGGCGCCCAGGCGTGTAAAGCGCTGCGTGAAGAGGGCTATCGGGTAGTGCTGGTGAACTCGAATCCAGCGACGATCATGACCGATCCGGCGATGGCGGATGCCACTTACATCGAGCCCGTTGAGTGGCGTACGGTGGCAAAAATCATCGAGCAGGAGCGCCCCGACGCCGTCTTGCCGACGATGGGTGGACAGACCGCGCTGAATTGCGCCCTCGATTTGGCTCGCGAAGGTGTGCTCGAAAAGTTTGGCGTCGAGTTGATCGGTGCTAGCAGTGACGCTATCGACAAGGCCGAAGACCGCGAGCGGTTTGACAAGGCGATGAAGGCCATTGGTCTCGAAACCCCACGTTCTTATATCGTTCATAGTCTGGAAGAAGCCCTGCAGGTGCCGGATCAGTTTGGCTACCCCTGTATTATTCGCCCCTCATTCACAATGGGTGGCTCTGGCGGTGGTATTGCCTACAACGGTGAAGAATTTGAAGATATTTGCAAGCGCGGTCTCGACCTGTCGCCGACCAACGAGTTGCTGATTGATGAATCACTGATTGGTTGGAAAGAGTATGAAATGGAGGTGGTGCGCGACAAAAATGACAATTGCATCATCATCTGTTCGATAGAAAACTTCGACCCCATGGGTATTCACACCGGCGACTCTATTACTGTGGCTCCGGCGCAAACTCTGACCGATAAAGAATATCAATTGATGCGTAACGCTTCGGTGGCCGTGCTGCGGGAAATCGGTGTTGAAACCGGTGGCTCTAACGTGCAGTTTGGCGTTAACCCGGTGGATGGCCGTCTGGTGGTGATTGAGATGAACCCACGGGTATCTCGTTCATCGGCGTTGGCCTCAAAGGCAACGGGTTTTCCTATCGCCAAAATCGCGGCCAAGCTGGCCGTTGGCTACACCCTCGATGAGCTGCAAAACGATATTACCGGCGGTGCCACACCGGCCTCGTTTGAGCCCAGTATTGATTACGTCGTTACCAAAATACCGCGCTTTGCCTTTGAGAAGTTTTCCAAAGCCAGCCCCGTACTCACCACGCAAATGAAATCGGTGGGTGAGGTGATGGCCATTGGCCGCACGTTTCAGGAGTCGATGCAGAAAGCCCTACGTGGCCTGGAAGTTGATGTTGCCGGTTTTGACCCCCATGTCAATCCGGCCAGTGATGGCGCTGAAGGGATTATTCGCGGGCAACTTGCCTCGGCCCAGCCCGAACGCATTTGGTATTTAGCCGATGCTTTTAGAGCGGGAATGAGTCTGGAAGATGTGTTTGAGCTGACTAAAATCGACCGCTGGTTTTTAGTGCAAATTGCCGATTTGGTTCAGGTTGAACAGGGGCTTGCCGGCTGTGAATTGGCTGGTCTCGATGAATCGACGATGTACGCCCTCAAGCGCAAGGGTTTTGCCGACAAGCGCATTGGCGCTTTGCTCGGTGTGAGTGAGACCGATGTGAGAGCACGTCGTCGCGAACTCGGTATTAAGCCCGTTTATAAACGGGTCGATACCTGTGCGGCGGAGTTCTCTACCGATACTGCCTATATGTATTCTACTTATGAGGAGGAGTGTGAAGCGGCACCCTCTGACCGGGATAAAATCCTGGTACTCGGTGGTGGCCCGAACCGCATTGGTCAGGGCATTGAGTTTGATTACTGTTGTGTGCACGCAGCGTTGGCCATGCGTGAAGACGGCTACGAAACCATTATGGTTAACTGTAACCCCGAAACGGTTTCTACAGATTACGACACCTCTGATCGCCTCTATTTTGAGTCGGTAACCCTCGAAGATGTGCTGGAAATTGTCGCCCTCGAAAAGCCGGTCGGCGTGATTGTGCAATTTGGCGGCCAGACGCCCCTTAAATTGGCCCAGGCTCTTGAAGCGGAAGGTGTACCGATTATTGGCACCACACCCGATGCTATTGACCGGGCGGAAGATCGTGAGCGCTTCCAGCAAATGATTGAAAAGCTGGGCCTGTTACAGCCGCCCAATGCCACGGTGCGCTCGGTAGAAGCCGCCGTTGAAAAGGCCGCTGCTATTGGTTACCCACTCGTAGTGCGGCCCTCCTATGTGCTCGGCGGTCGAGCGATGGAAATTGTTTATGGCGAGGACGAACTAAACCGCTATATGCGCGAAGCGGTGCAAGTGTCAGATGAGTCGCCCGTACTACTCGACTACTTTTTGTCCTCTGCTATTGAACTCGATATTGATGCGGTCTCCGATGGTGAAGAGGTCGTGATTGGGGCGCTGATGCAGCATATCGAACAGGCGGGTATTCACTCCGGTGATTCGGCCTGTTCACTACCGCCCTACAGCTTGCCCGCCGATGTGCAGGAAGAGATGAAATCTGTGGTCAAAGCCATGGCCCGCGAGCTGGGTGTTAAAGGCCTGATGAACGTGCAATTGGCGTGGCAGGACGAAAAAATATACGTGATTGAAGTCAATCCGCGGGCTTCACGCACCGTGCCTTTTGTCTCCAAGTGCATTGGCGTATCGTTGGCTAAAATTGCGGCCCGCTGTATGGCAGGGCAAACGCTGGCGAGTCAGGGTTTCACTAAAGAGATTGTGCCGAAGCATTTCAGTGTTAAAGAGGCGGTGTTCCCCTTTAATAAATTCCCGGGTATTGACCCCATTCTCGGCCCAGAGATGAAGTCGACGGGCGAGGTAATGGGCATCGGTGAGACCTTTGCCGAGGCTTATGCCAAAGCGCAGCTCGGTGCAGGCGATGAGATTCCCAGCGAGGGCACCGCCTTTATCAGTGTGCGTGAGCGCGACAAAGGTGAGATGGTCGAGATTGCCAGGCAACTGTCTGAGCTTGGTTTCAAACTGGTCTCGACACGGGGCAGTGGTCAGTTGCTTCTCGATGCGGGCCTAGAGGTGGAAATTGTCAACAAGGTGAAGCAGGGCCGTCCCCACATTGTCGATATGATTAAAAACGGCAAAATTGATTTGATCGTCAACACCACTGAAGGTCGTGCAGCGATTGAAGCCTCCTCGACTATTCGCTCCAGTGCCGAAGCTAAGGGTGTTTACTATACGACCACCCTGGCTGGCGGCAACGCGGTCTGCATGGCCTTGCGCCATCAAGGTGAGATGCGTGTGCGGGTACTCCAGCAACTTCACGAAGGTTTTTAGTATGAATAAAGTACCAATGACAGTGTCGGGCGAAGCGGCATTGCGGGCAGAGCTTGAAGATTTAAAAAAGGTGCAGCGCCCGCGTATCGTCGAGGCGATTGCTGAGGCGCGTGCCCACGGTGATCTGAAAGAAAATGCCGAATATCATGCTGCGCGTGAGCAGCAGAGTTTTACTGAGGGGCGTATTCAAGAAATTGAAGGCAAGCTCAGTCACGCTCAGGTGATTGATGTGAGTAAGATTCCGGAGGGTGACAAAGTCATTTTTGGCGTCACAGTCACTATCATTAATCTCGACAGCGACGCTTCGGTTACCTATACCATTGTTGGTGATGATGAATCGGATATCAAGCAGAGTAAGATTTCCTACCAATCGCCTATTGCCCGGGCGCTAATTGGTAAGGAGATTGGCGATGTGGTGGTCGTGAAAACCCCCTCGGGCGAGGTTGAATACGAAATTGATAATGTTACTCATGGCTAGCAAAACTAACTGTCTACGACGCGCCAGTTATTATTAAAAGGGAAAAATACGATGCGAATGAAGACTCCACGGGTAGAGCCAATACCGGTTGAAGCCTGGAATGACGCCCAGAAAGAAGCCCTGGGTAAAGCCCAAATGGGTGGCCGGGTGCTGAATATTTTTAAGACCCTCGCCAATCATGCAGGACTGGCCAAGCGCTGGATGGTTTTTGCCAACCACATTATGGGTAAATCAGAAATTACGCT
>JBFHDT010000236.1:0-4136 GCA_041584575.1 Porticoccaceae bacterium | reverse complement strand
CTTGTGGCTAGGGGAGCTACTTTGGCATCGTGCGTACAGCGTCCCAAAGAGCTCTTCATAAAAGCTAAAAGAAAGCTGTTGATTGGCTCGCCCCAGTGTCGTTCGTTTGATAGATCCGCTGCCAAGGTGGTACTTCACATGGCTCTGGCTAGCCAGAGTCGATTCAATATCGCGGAGGCTGGCGCGTCCCGTTAACTGTGCCGTCGACATCGCAATAAATTGTGTCCAGCGGCTGATGGCATCGCTTCGACGGGTACCATCATGCTTTTTAGCGAGCGATGAAAATTGATACCCAAGGCGCTTCGCGGGGCAGGCTCTGTCTTGGCATCAATTTTAGAATTTGGGAGAACACGGTGTTATGATGGCTCAAGGCTTAAATACTCTTGTTATTACGTTGTTTGCTCACACTTACATTGTAACAACTGGTTGGTATTTAAGCCTTTTTATTGCCTGCTAAGTGGGACAGCAGTGGGTCAGAGTCGATTGATTGGGAGTTGTCTCGAACTACAGTCGCACTGCTGGCCAGACTTTATCGGCCGGGTTACAAGTACGCCAAGGCTGGAGTGATGCTGCAGGATATTCGCCCCGAGCAGTTTACCCAACAAGATTTACTGGCACCCCGGTTAGAGAACGCGGCTCGTTTAATGAAGGTCGTGGACGGCTTGAATCAGCGCTTTGGCTCGGGCGCTATCAAGCTGGCATGAGATTCCGGGCATTAGGCTTGGATAAAACAGGGTGTTTTTTTGTGTGGGGTATCGCTCTAAACTTAAGTGTGCAGCCCGCACTCTAAATGCTCAGCGGCTTTCGTGGGGTCGTTATATTCGACTTCACTGGGCAGCTTGTGTTCGAGCAAATAGTCGACCAGATTCATGGTGGTACAGTGAAAGCAGGGGGCAACTTTGGTGGTTGCACGGGCTGCATCCCAGGTGAAGATATTCTGTGACTTTCTGAATTCGGTTTCTTCGCGGCGAATGCCGTTAATCCACAGATCGGGCTTTAATTCACTAAAGGCCCTCGAGAAAGGCTCTAGTTTGACGATTTTTGTAAACTCAGCGTGTTCAGCTGTGCCAATGTCAGGCACGCCTTGATAACGAGCCTCCAGATGAGCAGCTGAAAGAGCCGGATGAAAAACTTTCAGGTTTAGGTCCAGGTCTTTCACCAGCTGGTCGACAAAACGGTAGGTGGCCGCTGTATTAAAACCACTGTCACACCAGACGACCGGCGTACCGGGGCGCACCGCCTGTACCATATGTAGCAGGACTGCAGAGTAGGCAGAAAAGCTAGTGCTAATAATTGGCTGGCTAGAAGCGTTGAGTGCTTTAAGAAGAATATCCACAGGTGATGCATCAGCCATAGTGAGATTGGCCGTACTAAGGTCAAACAAGGCTTCTTGCTTTGTTTGAGGGGCATCATCAAGGGTTGGCTTCTGTTCAGCTACAAGGCTCATGGCTTATCGGTCAATGTGTTTGGTTTTGAGGTGGCGATTAAAACGCTGTGGGGCAGGCAAGTAAAAGAACACTTTTCAATATGCTTATTTCAAATTGTGATCTTGAGAATATCAAAGGACTTTCTTAGAAGTTATTGGCTGGACTCTCTTCTATTGGTTGTTGCCGAAAGAGGGGGAGTACCGGAGCTTTAAAATCCGCTGGAGCTAAAAATTAAGGTGAAGGCACAAAAAAGCCCAACACAAGGTTGGGCTTTAAGGTCAAGCTTTGAGATCAAAATAATACGACTAGAGACGATAACTAAAAATGGTGCACTCGGAAGGATTCGAACCTTCGACCGCCCGGTTCGTAGCCGGGTACTCTATCCAGCTGAGCTACGAGTGCAGAGGGCGGCACTATAGGCAAGTGGCCGCTTTGAGTCAAGGACAATTAGCTTTTTAATGCTTCCTACAAGGCTTTTTTCCACGTTGGGTTAGACGCCGCGGCTTTGGTTGGCCCAATAGGGCGCGCGCAGCTCGCGACGTAAAATTTTGCCGCTGGGATTGCGTGGTAGCTCTGGGATGAAGTCGATGGATTTTGGCGCTTTAAAGCCGGCGATTTGGGTACGAGCATAGGCGATGATTTCCTCTTCGCTGAGCTCTGCGCCGGGGCGCAGTACGACACAGGCTTTAATAGCCTCGCCCCACTGCTCATCGGGGATACCGATAACGGCAACGTCAATGATGTCGTCGTGGCTGTGTACCGCATTTTCTACTTCGGCAGGGAAGACGTTTTCACCACCTGTGATGATCATGTCTTTGACGCGGTCTTTAATAAACAGAAAGCCCTCGTCATCGAGATAGGCGGCATCGCCAGTGTGGTACCAACCGCCAGCCTTCACTTCTGCGGTGGCTTCGGGGTTGCGCCAGTAGCTCTTCAGTATCCAGGTGCTTTTGAGAAGGATTTCACCGACTTCACCATTGGGTAGGGTGTTGCCATCATTATCGACGATCTTAACTTCTGAGCCTTCAGCCGGCTTGCCGCAGGAGCGTAATTTATTGCGGCCTGGTGCATGATCTTCGGGGGCGAGTTTGCTAATAATGCCGTAGTTTTCAGTGGCACCGTAAAGCTGCATGAAGTTACAGCCAAAGACTTCGCCAGCTTCAACCAATACAGACTCAGAGATGGGTGAGGCGCCGTAGTAGAGGCGCTCTAGGCTACTGTAGTCGCGTTCGCGCACCTTGGGCTCTTGTAACAGCATTTGGATCATTGCCGGTACAAATAGCGCGTGGGTGATTTTGTCATTGTCGAGGCTGTCGAGAACGGTGGTGGCATCGAATTCGGCAAGCAGATTAATTCGAGCGCCGCGCAGCAGGGGGACAATGGTCAGGTTAATACCGCCAACGTGGAACAGCGGCATGACGTTAATAAAGTGAGCGTTGGCGTCAACGGCGAGAATGTCGTTGTCAACAAAGGCGTTGAAAGCATTGACGTAGCCCTGGTTGGTGAGCTGCACACCCTTGGGCAGGCCAGTGGTACCGCTGGTGTAAAGCTGGAGGATATCATCGTCACCTTCGAGGGTGATGTCAGGGCGCTGTGTCGATTGCTCATCGCGCCAGCTTCTATAGTCTAACCAACGATCGTGACCACCGTCGATGGCGATAATGTTCTTAATGAATGTTAGTTCGTTTTCAATAGCTTCGACAGTGGAGTAGAAATCTTTACCGACAAACAGGGTGCTATTTTCGGTGGCGTTGAGAATTTGCAATATCTCAGGGCCCGCTAAACGCCAGTTAACGCCAGCCGTGGCAAAGGCTGATGCGCTAGCGCCAATGAAGATTTCAAAAAACTCGGTGGAGTTTTTTGCCAGGTGAGCGACACGATCCTGACGTTCTACACCCAGCTCGAGCAAGCCATTGGCAACCTGCCAGCTGTGTTCCATCAGCTCGTTATAGCTGGTGTCATGGCCTTCAAAGCAGATGGCAATATGGTCGGGTTGACTACGCTGAAGCTGTTGAAACTGATCGGCAAAAAACATGAAATCTCCCAGTTAAAGCTATTAATAATAAGTATGGTTTAGCTAATGGCGCCGCAGTCTAATACTTGAACGTTTGTTCTTCAAGTTTGCTGCCCCTTAGTCTGGCAAGTGAAAGAGCGTGGGTCTGGAAAGGTGGCGATTAACATTCGGCAATGAACACCGCTCTGCGCGGTGCTGGGTGCCCCTCGCAGGTACGGCTGCTGTCATTGGGGTCGAGGAAATCCGGCAGAGATTCAAAGTGCATCCACTCGGTGGCGCGTTGCTCATTAACGCTCGTGTCGCAAACATCAACCAGGCGCGGCGCTTTAAAGCCACACTTGCGCAGCCAGCTGAGCAGGGTAGGTGGACTGGGTATAAACCAGACATTGCGCATTTTCGCGTAGCGACCCTCGGGCACTAGAACCTGGCCTTCATCGCCCTCGATAACGAGTGTTTCCAGCACCAGTTGGCCGCCGGGTTTAAGGCAGGCCTTGAGTTCGAGCAGGTGGTCTATAGCTGAGCGCCGGTGGTAGAGCACGCCCATAGAAAATACCGTGTCGAAGGCCTCTAGTGCGGGCGGCAGGTCTTCAATACCCAGGGGCAGGATATCGACGGGTAAACTTGTGCCACGCTCATGTGGCCCGGCTGCGACTTGTGTTGATGAGCCGAGCTCTAATGAAGTGTGTTCTGGTGTG
>JBFHDT010000235.1:0-4146 GCA_041584575.1 Porticoccaceae bacterium | reverse complement strand
TGTACTTCTGTTCTTCCTCTGCAGTAACACCGCCCCAGCTATTCACGTCAATACCATGCTCTGTAAACCAGTCGGCGGGACTCGGTTGAAAACCAAAAGCGATGAGGACGATATCAGCCGGAATAATTTGCTCACTACCGGCTATCGGTTCAGGGCGGCGACGACCATTTTCATCAGGCTCACCGAGGCGAGTTTCAATGACTTTAATACCGGTAACACTCTTCTCACCCACGATCTCAATGGGCTGACGATTGAACAGGAAGTTAACCCCTTCCTCTTTCGCGTTGGCTACTTCACGACGTGAACCAGGCATATTCGCCTCGTCTCGACGATAGACGCAACTCACACTGCTGGCGGCCTGACGAATAGCGGTGCGATTACAATCCATCGCCGTATCACCACCGCCCAGTACCACCACTTTTTTACCGGCGGTATCAACAAACTGGCCGTTGGCCTGTGGCCAGCCCTGATTCTGATTCACATTGCCAATCAAATACGGCAAGGCCTCGTACACGCCCTGCATATTCTCCCCGGGAAAACCGCCTTTCATCGACGTGTAAGTACCCATTCCAAGAAAAACCGCATCGAATTCTTCTAGCAAACTATCGAATGTTACGTCCTTGCCGACTTCAGTATTCAAGCGAAATTCAATACCCATAGCCTCAAAAACCTCTCGACGTTTGAACATCACTGACTTTTCTAATTTGAATTCAGGAATGCCAAAGGTCAGTAACCCCCCTATTTCAGGGTGGCTATCGAAGACCACAGAGGCGACACCATTACGTGCCAGCACATCGGCACAACCTAAACCTGCAGGCCCGGCGCCGACAACGGCGACTCTCTTACCAGTGGCGGTAACTTTCGACAAATCAGGCTGCCAACCCATAGCAAGGGCCGTATCGGTTATATATTTTTCTACACTACCGATAGTCACCGCGCCAAAGTCTTCATTTAAGGTACAGGCGCCTTCACACAATAAATCCTGAGGACAAACGCGACCACAGATTTCAGGCAGAGTATTTGTTTGGTGGCTCAATTCGGCTGCCTCAATAATATTGCCATCGGTCGCCAGTTTCAGCCAATTGGGGATATAGTTGTGCACGGGGCACTTCCACTCGCAATAGGGGTTACCGCAATCGAGGCAACGGTGGGCCTGCTCTTGAGCCTCTGTTTTTTCAAAGGGCTCATAAATTTCAGCATAGCCTGTGGTGCGCTTTTGAAGCGTCTTTTTACTCGGATCTGCTCTTTTCAGATCGAGAAACTGGAAATCATTGTGAATCCGATCAACCATTATTACCACCTTGCGTTGTCATGCTATCAGTCACACTCATCGGCTTATTCCGGACGGGCTCGCGTCGAGGCTAACAAGCCACTCAGCGATGCGGACTTGGGTTTCACCAGCCAAAACTTAGCCACATAATCGCCAAAGTCATCTAACAGGGTTGCCCCCCACTCACTGCCCGTCGCTTCGACAAAACCCTCAATAACCTCACGCAGATAATTGCGATGATTTTCAAAAGACTCGGTGGTAATGCGACTCAACTCAACCAGCTCCATATTAACCCGGTCGTAAAACTTATTTTCCATATCCAGCACATAGGCAAAGCCGCCCGTCATACCAGCACCAAAGTTGTAACCCGTGGGGCCGAGAACGGTGACAACACCGCCAGTCATGTACTCACAGCAATGGTCGCCCGCGCCTTCAATCACTGCTTGTGCACCCGAATTACGCACGGCGAAGCGCTCCCCGGCACGACCCGACGCAAATAGCCGCCCACCCGTTGCACCATATAAACAGGTGTTACCCATGATGGGCGTTTTGCTGCTATCAAACAGGCCACCCTGTGGTGGCGTGAGAACAATTTTGCCGCCCGCCATGCCTTTACCAACGTAATCGTTAGCATCACCTTCAAGAAAGATATCTAGGCCGCCTGCATTCCAGGCTCCCAGGGATTGCCCAGCCACACCGGACAAGCGCAGCTCAAGCGGTGTGTCTGCCATACCTTGGTTACCGTGGCGGCGAGCAATTTCACCGCTCAAACGTGCACCGATAGAGCGGTCGCAATTGGACACTTGATAGTCAAAACGCCCACCGGATTTCGCCTCAATAGCAGGCAACATTTCCGCCACCATTTTTTCAGCTAACAGGCCTTTATCCCAGGGAACATTTCTCTCTTGCTGACAGTATCGGGGCTTTGACTCTAAAAGTTCGTCCGTGTGAACGATCGGTTTTAAATCAAGCCGGCCCTGTCGCGCGGTAACACCGGGTAATAATTCGAGCAAGTCAACACGACCGATAAGCTCTTGCAAAGACGCCACACCAAGAACGGCAAGCCATTCACGCGCCTCCTCAGCAACGAAGAGGAAAAAGTTCTTTGCCATTTCAACGGTGCCTTTGTAATAACCGTCACGCAACTCCTGGTTTTGAGTCGCAACACCCGTCGCACAATTATTCAAATGGCAAATACGCAAATATTTACAACCCAGAGCCACCATCGGCGCAGTACCAAAGCCAAAGCTTTCAGCTCCCAAGATAGCCGCTTTTACAACATCAAGCCCAGTTTTCAAGCCACCATCGGCCTGTACCCGCACCTTGTCACGTAGATCATTGGCACGTAGCGTTTGATGCGTTTCGGCGAGACCAAGCTCCCAGGGCGAACCGGCATAACGAATTGAGGTTAAGGGGCTGGCTGCAGTGCCGCCGTCATAACCAGAAATCGTAATCATGTCCGCATAGGCCTTCGCTACGCCGGCTGCAATGGTGCCTACGCCAGGGCGAGACACCAATTTAACGGAAATCAAAGCCTCGGGGTTGACTTGCTTCAGGTCGAAGATCAACTGAGCGAGATCCTCAATCGAATAAATATCGTGGTGGGGCGGCGGGGAAATCAGTGTCACCCCGGGCACCGAAAAGCGCAAAGTCGCGATGAGCTGATTGACCTTACCACCGGGCAATTGCCCACCCTCTCCAGGCTTAGCACCCTGAGCAACCTTAATTTGTATCACCTCAGCATTCACTAAATAATGCGGGGTAACGCCAAAACGACCAGAGGCAACCTGCTTGATTTTTGAGGTTTTCAGCGTGCCGTAACGAACTGGGTCTTCACCACCTTCGCCCGAATTAGAACGCCCGCCGAGGCTGTTCATAGCTTCTGCCAGCGCCTCATGCGCTTCAGGGGATAGCGCACCCAACGACATGCCCGCCGAATCAAAACGCTTTACGATATTGATAGCCGGCTCAACTGTATTTAATTCAATACTCGCGCCATCAGTTTTTAGCGCCATCATGTCACGTAAGGACGCTATTGGTCGCAAATTAACGAAATCGGCATAAGCACGCCAGTCAGCATAGTCACCGCTGCGCACAACCTTGTGCAAGGCTTGTACAACATCAGGGTTGAAGGCGTGATATTCCTGACCATGTATATACTTTAACAAACCGCCGGGCATGATCGGCTTTCGAGCTAGCCAGGCAGTGGCGGACAGCGCCTGCTGATCCTCTTCAAAGTCATCAAAGCTTGCGCCCTGAATACGGCTAACGATACCGGGAAAACAAAGATCGACAACATCGTCACACAGCCCCACAGCTTCAAAAAGTACTGCACCACGATACGAAGTAATGGTCGAAATACCCATTTTCGAAAGGATTTTCATCAAGCCTTTATTAATACCACGGCGGTAGTTTTTAAAGGCGGTATCAACAGTACCACTCAACTCACCACTTTCAATCATGTCGCAAAGCACATGAAAGCTAAGGTAGGGATAGACTGCAGAGGCTCCACAACCAATTAAGGCCGCTATTTGGTGGGAATCGCGAGCACTACCAGTACTGGCGATAAGGTTGGCATCACAGCGCAACTCAGCCTTAATCAAATGATTGTGAACAGCACCCACGGCAAACAGCATCTGTATGGGGAGTTTATTCTCGGCAATATCGTGATCAGACAAAATACAAATGACTTTGCCACTACGCACGGCTTGTTCGACTTCTGCACAAAGATCGGTAATAGCCTGGCGTAAATTTGTTTTATCGGGGTCGTAGTTCAAATCGAACTTTTGAACGGGAAAAGCCTCATGGTCATTGTATTTCAGCGCATAATATTTGCGCGGAGACAGCACGGGGCTATTAAGGTTGATACGTATTGC
>JBFHDT010000234.1:0-4152 GCA_041584575.1 Porticoccaceae bacterium | reverse complement strand
TGCCAGGTGCCTTTACCCTGTATTTTTGCCAGGGTGTGGCGCAAGGTGTCTTTAATGCTGCTTACCGCACCGAGTTCGTATTTTTTGGTGAGGTGCTTAACTTCAATAATCGGCATACGTTCTGTGGCTCTTTATTTGGGTGGTGTGTTTTTGCGGTATATTAATTAATGCTTAAATAATATCTGCAAACCAACGCTCAGCGCGTTTAAAGAAAATATAACTCAATGGTAGCAATACAAGGGTAAATATTATGCCGGGTAGTAAGGCATTAAAATCGGGTGCTATGCCTTTTAATAATACACGCTGAAAGCTGTCAATAATGCCTGCCAACGGGTTCATGGTGTAGAGGGTGTAAAGCCGTTCAGACCATTCACCGGCCATTTGCTCTTCTATTAGTTTTTTGTGTACCAGGGTCAGTGGGTAGATGACTGGTGAGCCGTACATTAACAATGAGAGTGCTACGGGTAGCATCTGCGCCATATCGCGATAATACACATTGATGGCAGCGCCAAAAAAGCTAATGGTGAGTGCGACTGTCATGGTGTAAAGAATAATGGCCGGTACCCATAGGGCCTGGATTGTGGGCATCATGTCGTAATAGACCATCATCGCGGCGAGGATAAAAAAGCTGATCGTCAGCTCCACCATTTTGGTGACCATGGCGGTTATAGGAAAGACCTCTCTCGGGAAGTAGATTTTTCGGATGAGAGCTGAGTTTGATGTAACACTGCTTACGCCTTCTGAAGCTGATTCCTGGAAGAAAATCCACGGTAGCAGGGCTGCGAAAGTGAGGATGGGGTAGGGCGTGCCGTCGGTTTCAATACCAATAAAGCTTCTTACCAGGGTGAAGATAGCCATTAGCATGATGGGTTTTAGTACCGCCCACAATAGCCCCAAATAGGCCTGTTTGTAACGCACGACGATATTTTTCCACGCCAGTGCGGAGATGAGTTCACGGTATTGGTATAGGTTCTTGGCGACGGTAATCATGGTTTATTGGTCAGGCTCTCTTTAAATATTGGGTTTGTATTTAGCATGCTGTCTGAAGTTGCTTTGTACAATGATTTCTAATTCATGTTGTTATTAGTTGTCATTCGTTAGATAGCAATGCCTGAGGCAAACAAAGGGTGAATGCAAACTTTGCATGTTTTAGTCGTTTTTCTGCTGATTGAGTTTTTATCCAGTACTTGAAGGCTTGTGCTCGATTGTTGAGCGTGTGTAGCTGAAAATATGCTTCGTTAAAGAATGTATCGGCTAAATTGTGCTTTATTTGTTGTTGAAAGGGCTGAAGTTCTGACAAGTATTGAGACGCTTTAACAAGCTGCTGTTTGATGGCGATTTGTGCGTCTACTTGTTTGTCCCGCATTGTCGTAATGGAAACCAGGCCTTGCCCGTTACAGCGTTGTTGGTAAATGGCTTTGTTCAACAGAGCTGGAGCGGTGAGTAGCGAGTGGTAAATTGCCCATTCGGTGTCTCGCAATGGCCCGCTCAACTCACGCATACTGTTGTCTCGTTCCTCGGAAGCGGTGCTTTTTTGGTAGGCTTGCAATCGTAGGTTATTGGTTTTTAACCACTGTGCTTTTTTGATGGCGACGCGCTGAAAGCACATAGGAACGGATTTTAAAAGAGCGGGTAATAGCGATGTTTTGAAGAATAAAATGTCTTCGCTTACTCGTGTGGGTTTGCAGCGTTTGATGACTTTTTCCAGGCCCTGGCTTTGTACTCGTTCAAAGTGCTGCTCACTTTTGCCGAAGCCTTTTACACCAAGAAATACGCTGTCCTGGGTTGGGTGCTCAGTAAAGAACCGTTCAATGGTGGTTAATGCGTCAGGTGCGAGCTTGTCATCATCATCGAGGTGAAGAACTATATCGGCAGTTGCTAGCTGAACGCCTTTGTCGCGATTGTAAGCCAGCCCGCAGGGGGTCTCGTTGCGGTGTAATGTCAGTTGGCATGGAGATAGGCTGCGTAATACCTGAAGGTCGACGGCTGGCGATGAGTTGTCATCAATAATGATGATTTCAATTCGTGCTAGCCCTATACCTTGCTGTTGCTCAATGCTCGCAATGGCTTCGTTCAGCATTTCTGGCCGATTGTGGGTAGGGATGATGACTGCAAACTTCATGCTGACTTTAGAACCAACGCACACGGGGTGGTAGATTAATGTTTTTGAGCAGGCCGTTTTCCATAAGGGTTGTTAGTTTTTTCTCCGCTTGCCAACTTCTGTCTTTAACCTGGTAAAGGCTTCCCTTTTCGGCTTGTGTTTGCCCGATTTTTTCGCCCTGAGCAATACGTTGTAAGGCTTGTGCGTAAATCTCAGCACTGTCTCGCACTGCACGCCAGAATAAGGTTAGCTCGTCGTCACCGGGCTTTACTTCAGGGCTAATATGGGCAATTAAATCACCTGTATCGATACCCGCATTGATGTAGTGCAAGGTGCAGCCGATTTGCTCGGGCTCCCCATTATAAAGGGCCCAAAAGGTACAGTCTGCGCCTCGATAGTGCGGTGAGAGGCCGCCGTGCAGGTTGACGATGCCGAGGCGGCCCTTGTTGAGCAGTTCCCCTTTGATAAGTGATGTGCCGAATACGGCGATAATGTCGGGTTTTAGGTCATCGGCAAGTGTGACCACGTCGGTGTGGTTAATGTGGGGGACTTCGCGTACAAGCTCTGGATTATCTAAGTTGGCTTGTTGCTCACCGAAGAAGAATTTGTTTTCACCGTCGCCGGTGTAGCGTTTTCTATCGCGCAGCCAGCGCCAGACTTTTTTGACGAGGTTAGTGGGTTTTAATTTTTTCTTTAGGCTGTTCCAGGTTAGGTCGCTTCCGGTTTCCTGGACAATGGCCTGTACTTCTGTCGCTTCGCACAGTTTGTTAGCGACGTATAAGTGCCGTGGTGAGCGACCACATAGAATAAGTATTTTTGGTGCGCTCATTCTTTCACACCATTTGTATTGTCAATGCTAGCTGAGGTTGCATCGGAGTGGTTTGTTGGCAGTGGCTGCAAGGCGGGAACAGGGCTGTCGCTCATTTCAACCAATAGAGCGTCGGCAAAAAATTTTGCGGCCCAGTTGGGGAATTCAAACATAGAATAGCGACCCCAAATCGGCGCAGAACCCGCTATTGCCCCGCGTATGAGGGGATTGCTGTGGTTGGTATTATGCTGTGACTTTAAGTAGTTAAGGGCGGCGGCTATAGGCCCGGTAAAGTCGTTGCTAATACCCGACTGACGCAGTCGCGACCAGATAATACTGGTTTGGGCCAGGCCGGTGAGGCAGCAGTAGTAGGCACTGGACTGCCAGTTGGCGTCGAAGGTGCCGGCGAGATAGCCGTTTGTTTGTTGTTTGTCGGCCAATTGACGCGCGATTTTTAGGGCGGCGTTTATATAGTCAGTGTTGTCGAGGAGTATTCCCGCTTCCAGCATGCCTCGGGCGGCATAGGCGATGGTATGTGTGAATGGCTCAGCATCGGTGGTAAATGCGTTGTTAGTAAACCAGCCGTTTTTTTGCTGTTGCGTAAGCACCCAGTTGAAGTTTTTAGTGGCACCATTGATGAGTGCGGCATCATTGGCTGCCATGCCTGCACGTAGCATACCCCAGGCAGCACGGCTGTTATAAGTATGGGGAATGTCGTTGTGGACATTGCGGCGCCAGCAGCCGTCGTCGTCCTGACAGGTCAACATCCACTGGGCAGCGCGTACTGCGGATTCCAGACATTCGGAGCGGTCTAGCTGATAGTAGCCCGCGATCATGCCATGGATGATTTGCCCGGTATTAAAGATTACGGGTTTACTACCCGCTTCACCAAAATGACCGGGGTAAGAGCCATTACTGTTTTGCAGGCTGAGCTCCCAGTCGAGTATGCGTGCGGCGCGTTCTCGTAGCTGAGTTTGAGAGAGTGTGTCTTGTGCGGCAAGCAATGTTTCTACAATATAGCCGCTGGTTTCAGGGTAGCTGGGCAGCCAGCCATCTTCGAAACTCCAACCGGCGGAGACGCCGCCATGATCTGCAAATGGTGCTCGATTGTCCTGTGCGTGACAGAGCCAGTCTATTGCGGCGGATAGATGGCTCGCATGGTCAAGAGCCGGTTGGCCGCCTGCATTTAACAGGTCGCCAAGAATAAGCTTGAGGTGTAGTGGCTTCCAGAGCTTGTAGCGTA
>JBFHDT010000233.1:0-4158 GCA_041584575.1 Porticoccaceae bacterium | reverse complement strand
GCACAGTAGGTGCGGAGGTCGATGCCTGGCTGGTGAGCGAAGATAAAATGCCAGCCACTTTGCCTCTAACAGCCAAGCAAGTGCCCCTAGTATGCGGTGTGAGCTTTGTTGGTGAGTCGCAAAGTGTGCTGTGGCGTCGGGCCATGGAGCAAAAACTCACGGCCTTAACGCGAAATTATCAGCAAATATGCGAGGCAAATCGCGCACAGAATGTCTGGTTGTTGGCCGCCTCTGCTGGTGGCTTGAAAGCCGTTCGAGAGTTTTTAGAGGGCCTGGGCTCTTTTCAGGGTGTGGCCTTTGTGTATGCCCAGCATATCGAGGCTGAGCAGTCTCAGCAGCTAGTTAAAATGATTACCCGAAATACCCAGTGGCGAGCCCAAATGGCGATTGCGGGCAATCTTCTGACAATAGGTAGCGTAACCGTCGTCCCGCCAGAGCGACGCATAGCCATGCCCAATGGCCTCGTTACTACATTGCCATCACCCTGGCCTGGACCCTATGCACCTAGTATTGATATCGTGGCAACCGAGTTGGCTCGCGAATATGGCTCGGCCTGCGGCATGATTGTGTTCAGTGGCATGGGTGATGATGGCGTCGCAGGGTCGCGTTTAATTTGTGAAAAAGGGGGCCAGGTATTGGTGCAGTCCCCGGCGGATTGCACAGTGCCGGCATTATCTGAGGCTGTACTTAAACACGGCGCTTTTCACCACAGCGGCAACGTTGATCAACTGCGAGAGGCCTTCATTAAGTGGTTAAACACCAGACCTGATCGCGGGTCTGTGCCGTCCAGAGGAGTTGTTTGTGGTGGGGAATAAGAGGGTGCTGAAAGCGAAGGCTGGCGAAACAGATACATCCTTGGTGCAAGTCAATAGTTTGTTACTACCGGTTACTGACACCGTGTTGTTAGTGCCCCAGGTTGCAGTGGCTGAAGTCTTGAACTGGGGGGAGCAGGGGGCAGATGATCTTCGTCTGGATAAGGCCGCTACCAGTGCGCACTGTTATGGCTGGATTAGCTGGCGAGATCAGGACATCCCCCTGCTGTCCTTTGATAGTATTTACAGCGGGCAGCGACCGGCACTTGATAAAGATTTAAAAGTCGTGATTTGTAATGCCGTTTTTAAGGCATCAGCGACGGGGTTTTATGCACTGTTGGTTAGCAGCTTTCCACGCGCTTTGCGCCTCAGCCTTGAGGCGGAGATGGAGTTTGAGAGCGCGCCGAGCGATAAACCTGGTGTGCAAATGCTGGTGAGCGTTGATGGTGAAGCGGTAATAATTCCCGACTTCGAATACCTTGAGCAAATCGTTTGTGAGCTTGTCGCTAAAAAGGTGTCGTAATATTAGAGCGTCGGTTGGGTAAAACGAGCGAGATAAACAGGCGCGACTGAAAAAAATATTAAAAGACCTTAGTGGGCGATGGTGAGTGCGCCACTAAGGTCTTTATTGCTGGCCTACTTGAGGCTATTGTAAAAAGCGGAGAGATTGTCAATGTCCGCATCGGACAAGCCTTTAGCTTGGGCATTCATCACGGGGTCACTGCGTGAACCGTCGCGAAAGGCTTTTAGCTGCTTAGCTAGATAGCCTTTTTTTTGGCCAGCGAGGCTGGGCCACATATCCATAGCACTGATGCCCGCAGAGCCGTGACAGCCTGCACACATGGCGGCTTTGGCTTTGCCTGCTTCAATGTCTGCCGCTGTGCTACTCAGGCTAAGTGCCAGAAGGGCACTTGAAACAATAAGCTTTACTTTGACTGTTGTACTCAAGGCTATATCCTCGTTGGTTAGTTGCGGCAGGTTTAATAAAACGGCATCACTACTGTGGTGTTGACTGGTAACCCGCCAGTGCCAGCTGGGGTAATAATACGCGATACCCCTTTGGGCTGCCACGTACTGAAATCACGTGTCGAATCAATGCTTACGGTTGTTTTTGAAGAGAGCTGAAACACCGAGCTATGGTAGAATGCAGTGATACTAATCAAAACAAAATAATGCTAGGAGTCACGCTATGTTAGGCCAAATGATGGACGATGCCCTCACTATTACCTCGATTATGAAGTTCGCCGCTCGGGTCTTTCCCGAGACCGAAATAGTCTCTGTAACAGGCGATAATCCTCGGCATCGCAGTACCTTTGGCGAGGCTTTTACGCGCGTTCACAAATTGGCGAATGCGCTGGCAAAGCTGGGTTGCACGCAAGGTGATCGCATCGCCACTCTGGCCTGGAACGACTATCGTCACTTTGAGTTGTACTATGCGATCAGTTGCTCCGGTTATGTTTGCCATACCATTAATCCACGGCTCTTTCCCGAGCAGGTGTCCTATATCGCCAATCACGCTGAAGACCAGTGGGTTTTTGTCGATCCGGTATTTGTTCCTATGTTGGAACAGTTAGAAGACGAATTAAAAACGGTGCGTGGCTTTGTCGTATTGACTAGCAAGGCGGCCATGCCTGAGACTTCACTAAAAAATGTGCGGTGCTATGAAGAGCTGATAGAGGACGAGTCGGAAAATTTCGATTGGCCCGAACTTGATGAAAATAGTGCAAGTAGCCTTTGTTATACCTCGGGTACCACGGGCAACCCTAAAGGGGTGTTGTATTCTCACCGTAGTACGGTGTTGCACAGTTTGGGTACAAACAGCAAGGCCACGCTGGGATTGGCCCCTGAAGAAACAATTATGCCGGTCGTACCGATGTTTCACGTCAATGCCTGGGGCTCTGTGTACGGTGCTGCTGTCGCGGGCACCAAGCTGGTTTTCCCAGGGCCGAAAATGGGTGATGGTGAAACCCTTGCGACACTGATTAATGAAGAGGGCGTGACCTTTGCTTTGGGTGTGCCAACAGTATGGTTAGCGCTAGTTAATTATTTACAAAAATCGGGCAATAACGTTGAAACACTACAACGGCTAGTGGTAGGTGGCGCAGCGTGTCCGCGATCGCTCATGGAGGCGATGGACACTTACGATGTTGCCATGCACGTCGGTTGGGGCATGACAGAAATGAGTCCCCTGGGTACCTACAACACCTTGTTGCCGTGGATGAATAATTTACCCGAGGAGGAAAAGTTTAATTTTCGTCTTAAAGCCGGCCGTTTAATTTACGGAGTTGAAATGCGCATTGTCGATGAAGATACCAATGAATTACCGTGGGATGGCACCACCTCCGGCCGCTTGCAAGTACGTGGGCCGTGGATCTGTAAAAGCTATTACAAGTTAGAAAATTCTGATGCCCACCTGCCTGATGGCTGGTTTGATACAGGCGATGTCGCGACCATCGATCAACACGGTTTTATGCAGATCACCGATCGTACTAAAGATGTCATTAAATCGGGTGGCGAGTGGATTAGCTCTATTGATGTTGAAAATGCTGCTATGGGCCACGAGGATGTCGCCGAGGCTGCCGTCATTGGTGTGCCCCACCCGAAGTGGACGGAACGGCCCTTGCTGATAGTGGTTAAGCGCCCCGGTAGCAACCCCGAAAAAGGTGACGTACTGGCTTACCTCGACGACAAAATTGCCAAGTGGTGGATTCCAGAAGACTGCGTTTTTGTCGATGAAATTCCCCACACGGCAACAGGAAAAGTGAGTAAAAAAGATTTACGGGACCTGTTTAGTGACTATAGCTATTAAAAATGCACCTTCTCAGTATTTAAAATTAAATGCATAAGAACCGTAACTACAGTTTTCACATAGCCATTAAATAAATTACCAACAGGTTTAACTATGTCAGTCCCTTTGTTAAATGATCGCGATGTTGAGTTTTTACTTTATGAATTTCTCGATACAGAAAAATTGCTGGAGCGACCACGCTATAGCGAACACTCGCGAGAAATATTCGATGCCTCATTGCGTACAGCAAAAACCATTGCAGAAAAGTACTTCGCCAACCATCTAGTCGAAGGTGATGCGAACGAGCCAACGTTAGTAGATGGCGTTGTAAAAATGATTCCAGAAACCCGAGCGGCCTGGGAAGAATTTGCCAATGCTGGATTTTTAGCGGCTCACCAGGATTACGAAGAGGGCGGGATGCAAATGCCCGAGGTCGTTTTTCGTATGGTGATGGCCTATATTAATGCGGCGAATATTGGCACTGCAGCTTACCCTTTTGTGGCGACGGGTGCGGCAAACTTGATACGCGCATTTGGTTCTGAGGAACAAAAAACCAAG
>JBFHDT010000232.1:0-4172 GCA_041584575.1 Porticoccaceae bacterium | reverse complement strand
CGGTGGCTACACGCGTATTCTGAAATGTGGTTTTCGCACCGGTGATAAAGCACCTATGGCCTATATTGAGTTAGTCGATCGTGTAGTAGAGCCAGAAGAAGAGTTTGAACCTGTCGAAGAGTAAGTAACTCTACAGGAAAAAAAAGCCGGACATGTTCCGGTTTTTTTTGTGCCTGTAGTTTATATCTCGTTTATAGTTACTTGCATATAGCCGTCACAATGGGGCCCTAGGTCTGTGAGCATTCACAGTGAGTGTAGCGCGATGTGCTCAGGTCCATTAAACGGAGGCGCCCTCCCCAGACGCAGCCGGTATCTAGAGGGAATAGGTTGCTTTCATCTACCTTGCCGTTTAGTGCAGCCCAGTGGCCAAAAATGATTTTTTCTTTCGCCGTTTTACGTAGAGGGTCTGCATACCAGGGTTTATATCCTGTCGGCGCTTGTCTGGCCTCGTTTTTTGCGTTTAATTCAAGTTCACCTTTTGCGTTGCAAAAGCGCATACGAGTAAAATAATTTGCGATACAGCGTAATTGTTCGGCCTCGCACTGTAGTTCAGACCAGCTGGAGGGGTCGTTACCGTACATGTTTTCAAAAAATAGATTAGCATTCTCACCACGCAATGCAGTTTCAACTTTTCCTGCCATTAATCTTGCTGTTACAAGATCCCAGTGAGGCGGGATTCCTGCGTGAACCATTACATAACCTTGCGCGCTAATTAACAACGGCTGTTGTTGCAACCAGCCCAGTAACTCGTCCCTGTCCCTTGCATCGAGAATTTCCTGTAAGGTGTCTTTTGGATTAAGCCGTTTCACTCCATGAGCCACCGCCAGTAGGTGGAGATCGTGATTGCCTAGTACCATTCTGAAGGCGGATCCCAGAGCCTTAAGGTAGCGCAAAGTCTCAAGTGACTGTGGACCACGATTGACAACATCACCTGCGGCCCAGAGTTGATCTTTCTCGGGCTTGAAATCGACCTTCTCAAGTAGGCAAAGTAAAGGCTCTAGACAGCCCTGCAGGTCACCTACTGCGTAAATAGTCATGTTGTCGATCAGTTTATGGCGCTGGGTACTGCAAGGCTGAATACTGGGATTTCGACTTCGAAGCCTTGGCCATTGTCGGCTTGCATATGATAGCTACCTTGCATCGTACCGACCGCTGTTTCTAGCACGGCGCCGCTGCTGTATTGATATTTTTCGCCGGGGGATATCAGTGGTTGATCGCCCACAACACCCATGCCTTTTACTTCGCGGCGCACACCATTGCCATCAATAATTATCCAGTGGCGGCTAATTAGCTGTGCATCAATGTGTCCTGCGTTACTTAATGTTATGTGGTAAGCGAAGGCATATTTCTTGTTTTCCGGGCTCGACTGATGGGGGAGGTATTCTGTTTTTACTGCGACTTCGATGTCGGGATGATTCATAGTCAGTTGCTCTTGAATGGCGGTTTAACGCGATACGCTCAATTGGTTGGCAAGTTCGACAAACTCATCCACTGAAAATGTCTCCGGACGTCGTCCTAAATCGATATCGGTGAGGCAGTTAGCAGGCCATTCTTTAAGTATCAGCTTCAGTCCGTTGCGTATGGTTTTACGACGCTGCTGGAAACAGGCGTTGACGATTTGAGCGAATAACTGGGGATCTTTAACTGAGACTTCTCTATTTCTGGGACGTAGCCGGACGATAGCGGATTCAACCTTGGGTGCTGGCTTGAAAGCGGTGGGCGGAACGACAAACAAAGGTTCCACGTGGCAGTGATATTGCACCATGATACTCAGACGTCCATAGGTTTTGTGGCCCTCTGGTGAGGCCAGTCGATCGACGACCTCCTTTTGTAGCATAAAGTGCATATCCTGGATGCAGGCTTTGTACGTCAACAAATGAAAGAGCAGTGGTGTCGAAATGTTATAGGGTAAATTACCGATGACGCGTAGCGGCTGCGCTGGCCTTGCCAGGGCGCCAAAGTCAGCTTTCACTGCGTCGATGAGGTGCAACCTAAAATTTGGCATGTCACTGTACCGCAGCTGTAGTTTCTCTGCGAGGTCACGGTCAATCTCTACCACGTCGAGCTGACAATCATTATCAACGAGATGCTCGGTGAGCGCACCCAGGCCTGGACCAATTTCCACCAGGTGTTCGCCGGTTTTAGGATTCACTGCGCGAATAATTCGATCGATAATATTACGGTCGACTAAAAAATTCTGGCCAAAACGTTTTTTAGCCTGATGGGTGTTATCGCTCATGGTTGCGTTTGTCATTGTCTGATTTGTCATTGAGAGCTTGGCAGCTATTGGCAAGCGCGGCCGCACAGTCGATGGCATAAGCGAGACTTCCAGTACTGGCTGTGCCGCTGCCGGCCAGCTCCAGGGCGGTGCCATGGTCAACCGAGGTGCGTATGAAGGGCAGCCCCAGGGTGATATTCACGGCTTTGCCAAAACCCTGGTATTTCAAAACTGGCAGCCCCTGGTCGTGGTACATGGCCAGTACGGCATCAGTATTCTTCAGGTGTTTTGGCGTGAACAGGCTGTCTGCCGGTAGTGGACCTATTAAGTTAAAACCTTCTGCATTGAGTTTCTTGAGCAATGGCGTAATAGTATCGATTTCTTCCCTACCCAGGTGGCCATTTTCGCCTGCGTGGGGGTTGAGGCCGCAAACCAGTATGCGAGGCTGTGCAATGGCAAATTTATTGATCAGCTCACTTTGTAAAATACGCAAACAAGTTTCAAGCAATTCGCTAGTAATGGCTGCTGGTACTTCGCTCAACGGCAGGTGCGTGGTGGCCAGCGCCACGCGTAAGCCTTCCGTTGCCAACATCATTACTACCTGCTCGGTATTACTATGGTCGGCCAAATACTCGGTGTGGCCGCTAAATGGGATACCGGCATCGTTGATCACTGCTTTATTGATAGGACCGGTAATAAGTGCGCTGTAGGTTTTATCCAAACAGCCGGCTATAGCCTTGTCGAGGGAGTGAATGATCGCGGCGGCATTGTGCTTGTTGACCTGGCCTGACTGTGCGGTTACGGCGAGTGGGAAGGGTTCGATGGCGAGTTCAGCAGGAGCCAGCGGGCGAGGTGAATCTTCGATTGGGCGCAGCGATAGTTCTAGCCCTAGCTGTCGCGCCCGATCTTGCAGCATCTGTGGGTCGGCGATGGCGACCAGTTCGTGGGGGTAGCCCTCTTGAATCAGTTGAATCAACAGGTCTGGACCAATGCCAGCGGGCTCTCCCGGGGTGACGGCCAGGCGTAGCGTCATAGTTTTATTTCAACGAAAGCCTCGCTGCGAATCTCCTGCAGCCAAATGGGCAACTCCTCAGCGTACTTGCGTTGGCCCAAAGCATTTCTTGCCTGGTTGATGATGAGAGTCTCGCTAAAGTCTTGGCTACGTCGCCCGGTAACCTGAATAATATGCCAGCCAAATTGGCTAAATACAGGTTCGCTGATTTCGTTGACTTCGAGGTCGGCAGCAGTGCTTTCGAAGATAGGCACGAACTGGCCCGCTGTTGACCAGCCGAGTTCGCCGCCCTTTAGCGCGGTGCCAGGGTCTTCAGAAAATTCTCTGGCGATATCGCCAAATGTTTCACCGGCAACAATGCGTGCACGCAATTGGCTAATTTTCGCCAGGGCTTCCTCTTTGGTGAGAATTTCATTGGGTTTAACGAGTATGTGGCGGATTTCGGTTTGCTGTATCAGTTGTTCATCGCCACCGCGTCGCTCGTAAAGTTTCAACAGATGGATGCCGGCATCGCTTCGCAGGGGTGGCGAAATGTCACCGGGTTCAAGTTTAGCCAATGCCTCGCTGAACAAAGGGGGTAGCTGGATGGCTTTGCGCCAGCCCAAATCTCCGCCTTTGAGGGCATTTGGCCCTCGAGAGTGAACAATTGCCACATTGCGAAAGTCACCACTATCGATGGCCTGTTGGCGCAGTTTACTGGCCTGTTGAAGAGTTGTATCAAGTTCCGCAGGGCTTGCAGAGGCAGATAGGGCCAGTAGCAGATGCCCGACATTGAGATCGGGAGAGGTCATTAGTTGCCCCTCTTCGGAGTTGAGAAAGTTGTTGACTTCCTGGTCGCTGATTTCAATGCGTCGTTTGACCATGCCCTGCTGTACGCGGCCAATGAGCATATCCTGGCGAAACTGGGTGCGTAGCTGGGTCAAGCTCAGGCCGTCGCTGTGG
>JBFHDT010000231.1:0-4211 GCA_041584575.1 Porticoccaceae bacterium | reverse complement strand
TGGTCAATTAATGCCACCAGAAAAACCGAATAGGAATACCAAATGCCGTAGAGCAATCCCAGGTTCAAAAACAGGGTAACAACAACAATCAACCCATGACGCGTGGAACGGGATTCGCTCAAGAATGACTCCTAGCAAGGCATGGCTTAAAAAGACAACGGCCACTTGTTAAAGCAGCCGCAGAGAGTATTGATCAGTATACGCTAGCTAAACAGATACCGAGGTATAAACCGTCAGAGCTTTGGCCACTGCATATTTTGGTCTCGCACCTGTTATTCATACAGGACTCATAAACTTACAGCGACACATTCAAAAAGTAAGAAGATGATCTGTAAAATGAGTCTTATCAGGCTGGGGTACAACGAAGGATTAGCCCGCATCCAACTTTACTGTTCTAACGCCGCGCTTTGCGGCTGATTTGGGGCGCAACCGAAAAGCAATCCGGCAACAGCCCGTTGTAGTACTTTGCCTCACTTGTGGTAAAGTACTACAACGCTTCATATATACTTTAGAGGTAAGTGACATGGCGACAACCAGCATACGACTAGACCAAGACCTTATTGAGAAAGCGACTATCATGGCTAGAGCCCTCAACCGGACACCACCCAAGCAAATTGAGCATTGGGCGAAAATTGGTGAAATCATGGAAGATAACCCTGACCTCCCCTATGAATTTGTAAAACAAGCAATTATCGCGGAAGCAGAGCGAGAAGCAGGAAAGCTGGAGAGCTACGATTTTGGCTAAAGCCAACCATGTTGTACAAACGCCCACCTTCAAGAAGGCGGTAAAAAAGCTAAAGACAAACCAGAAAAAAGAGCTAGATGTGGCCGTCAAAGCATTAATGGCAAAACCTAGGCTCGGTGAGCAAAAGAAAGGCGACCTTGCATTTTTACGCGTATATAAATTCAAGATGAATAAGCAGCTTACCCTAGTAGGATATAGCTTTAATGATGGCACTTTAACTCTTGAATTAATGGCTCTTGGCACCCACGAAAATTTTTACCGGAATATCAAACGACGTACGTAGAGTCGTAACACAATGTTCATTAGTAGCTTTGGAGTGTGGGGAAGTTCAGCTTCCAATGCAATACTTTGTTAGGCTCGTACATGTGCGATAAAGTCGCTTGAAAATTCAAGCACGAAGGTGGTATGCGGCTCAGGGTCATTTGATGCTAGGCATCCAGGCGGGCCATAGCCACCATTGATCAAAATATCATGCATGTCTCGCCCTCGGCATTTAGTGGATCCAACTGTGTCAATGAGATTCATTAGCTGTTGAGACCGATACGTAGCCACACGTATAAGCAGCTGAGTTTCACCACGCTCAAGCGAACTTACTGCATCAGGGTTTCTTTCTCTCAACCATTGATATAGATGAACTTCGCCAGAGACTTTGGAACTCATTGGGCCCACAAGATTACCTTTCAATTTTTGCATACAAAGGCCTGCAATCTCTGAAATGGGCATTGAGCGAAGATCAAGATAGCCCGTAGTTTCATTTAGGCCGGGCAACTGACTATCATCAATCAATAGTGGCAGGATGTACTCTTCATCAGACTTGAAGTCACGTGCCTGTGCTTGTTTGAGTTCATGCTTAGGCCAATTTTTTTCAAGGTAGTGGTTGGAGATAAATGGAACAAAGAATTTACTCCTTTCGCCATATATGCTCTGAAATTCTTGATACAGATCTTTGCCCCATAAGTCAGCCGAAAAATCCATATCGTAGAATACCCGTGCGCCCCGATCCTTCAGCAAAGCGGCAAGTTGAACTGCAAAGTTTCTGTCCTCACCGGCGAACGAAAGTGCAAAGTCAAAATCGTACATTTTCAAAAAAGTCCTAACATTTGTATACTGCGCATGCGCATTTTCAGACTTCCGTATTATCCAGCCTAGCCAAGCTACAAACCATTGACAACATGATCTTTTTAAAAGTCTACGGCGTGATAAGACACACTCAGGAAAATAATAACACGTAGTATCTTTGCACAGATCTATTACACTGGCTATACATACAGATATAACTTAGATTAGCCATGCCATGCCAAGCCATTTTATCGGAAGCATTCTTTCCATTATGCCTTTGCGCTGCTAAAGTTTAGGCATTGAGCAATCCTATATTTATTGGATACGCCGTTTTAACTGCCGTTTAATAACAGGTGTCACCCTAAACAAAATGACACCCCTGAGCTTAAAACCCTATTCACTTGGCTGGCGGTGAGTAACACCTTGTGGCCAACACCATGTCGACACGACAATACTATCGACAACCTACCAAAAAACTAGTCATTGGCCTTTCTCGTACACACTAAACACCAAGCTCGCAGAAAAAGCTCACTTCAAAAGCACCGTACCTGGGGCCACTTGACGCGCCTCTACCTGACCAATAGTACAGGCCTGTTTGTAGCCCGCACGGTGCAGAGCCTGCAGGCAGCTCTTTACTTCGTGCTCGGCAACACTGGCTAGCAAGCCTCCGGATGTTTGCGGGTCAAATAAAATAGGGTAAACCGGGTGTGCCTGCCAGGCCTTGTAATCATTTATAGCACGCTGAGACTCGCTATTTTGCGGCTGCAGGCTGCTCCTGATTCCCTGTTTAAAGCAATCCAACGCGCCATCGAGTACAGGTAATTGATTGAGGCGAAGACTCGCCCCATGCCCCGCTGGTTTTAGCATTTCCAGTAGATGGCCCAACAACCCGAAACCGGTAATATCGGTGCAGGCACTGGCCTTGTGGCGATAAAATATTTCACCGGCCTGTCGATTCGACAACCGCATGCCAGCAATAGCCTGACTAATCCACTCACACTTTGCCGCTAGCTGGGCATGGGCGGCAAACAGCGTGCCGGTGCCAAGGGGCTGGGTGAGAATTAGTTGATGGCCGACTTTCACCTGGCTTTTTTGTAATAACTGTTCAGCGATGCAAGTGCCATTCACAGAGAACCCCAAACTCAGCTCGGCCCCTTCGCTGGTGTGCCCCCCGATTAAGGCGCAGTTATTATCGTTAAGCACGGCCACGGCGCCACTCATTATTTGTAATAAATCTCGTTCGACAATAGCCTCCGCCCCGTAGGGTAGTGTGGCAATAGCTAGTGCACTGTGGGGACGGGCATTCATGGCAAACAAGTCACTCAGGGCATGCTCGGCGGAAATTTGGCCAAGCACATAGGGGTCGTCAAGCAAAGCGCGAAAAACATCGACGCTTTGTACTAAGACATGCCCTGCGGGAATTTCTATGGCACTCGCATCGTCGGGGCTATTTAAACCCAACACCACACCCTTATGCTCAACCGGCGTTAGTCGCTCCATGACTCGGCTTAGTACTGAAGCCCCTACTTTTGCACCACAACCACCGCAACGCATGACCGCACTGCTGCCGGCTTGCTTTTCATCACTAATAACGTCGGGCACCGCTCGCATAGCATCCGCTTCTTCAGCCATTGCCAGGTCTCTGAACATCGCCATAAAGCGGCGATCAATGTGGTCTTTCAGGCGCCACACCCAGTGGCCACTAAAACTGGGCATAAGTCCACCAGGCTTACAGGCCAGCGCGTATTGCTCACCACAGGCGAGTAAACTGAGGAAGGTCTTTTGTGGGCGAAACCCCGTTAATGATTGTTTGAGGAGTGCCTTGCGCAAATTATCAAAAAGCACCGGCCCCTGGCGCACAGCGAAAACACCGGCTCGCGGCCGGGGGAAGTTCTCTTGCTGGGCAATATCACCGGCAGCGAAAACAAAGTCGTGGCTAGCTGACTGCAAATACTGATTTACGCTGATAAACCCCTGTTTATCAAGACTCAGACCAGTCTCTTTTAACCAGGCTGCAGCGCTGGCATTGGTACACCAGAACAGGCAATCAAAATGAAGCGTTTTATTATTTTCACCTTTCAGTGTATTGGCAGAAACAGCTTCAACACGGGTATTGGCAATAACGTCGATATCTAGGCGAGAAAATAATTCACCAACCTTGCGCTGTAGTCGTGTTGGGTAATTTTCTGGCAAGCCCTCCCCTTGCTGCACCAGACAAAATTGCAAGGCTCTATTTATCGTCGTGTCACTACTGAGGGCAAAATGCATCGCCAAAATCAGCTCAACCCCAGCGGCGCCACCACCCACGATGGCGATACGATAGGGTTCTTTATGGTTCGCCAAACTCCCCTGACGACATAGGTCGTTTTTTATGCTCAACCAACGGGGATAAAACTCAGCGATCGGT
>JBFHDT010000230.1:0-4217 GCA_041584575.1 Porticoccaceae bacterium | reverse complement strand
GGGGAGCTTCCTGATGGAAATGATTGTTATGCAACTAGCACTTTTTGTGCTGTCACTATTTCTCGGCGTGGAGCTCATCACCAAGGTGCCACCCACGCTACACACACCATTAATGTCGGGCACCAATGCCATCTCGGGCATCACACTGGTTGGCGCCGTTATTGCCGCCGGTGCGGGTGATAGTGCGTCTGGTCTGGTTCACGGCCTCGGCTTTATCGCCGTTGTGATGGCCACCGTTAATGTGATCGGCGGCTATCTGGTCACCAACCGCATGCTTGCCATGTTCAAGAGGAAAAACTAGATCATGAATACCAACTTAGTCGATCTCGTTTACCTCATTTCAGCGGTATTCTTCATTCTTGGCATCAAGGGGCTGACCAAGCCTAAAACTGCCGTACGCGGCAACATGATGTCTGCCATCGGTATGTTGATCGCCGTGGTCATCACTCTGCTGGATAAAAGCATTGTCAGCTACGAGTACATCATTGCCGGTGTACTGGTCGGCGGCATTGTAGGCGGCATCATGGCCACCAAGATCCAGATGACCTCCATGCCACAGATGATCGCCATGCTCAACGGCTGTGGTGGTGGCGCCTCTCTCGGTCTGGCCGCTGCCAGCTATCTGCTGACACTCGGCGGCGACGGCTACGAAGGCGGCGCCATGGGCATGATTGCCGTCAGCTTTGTGATGATCACCGTGCTAATTGGCTCGGTAACATTGACCGGTAGTTTGGTGGCCTTTGCCAAATTGCAGGAATTGATTTCTGGCCAGTCCATTGGTTTTGCCGGCATCAAGTTCCTTAACGCTGCGCTGTTTATCGCCGCCATTGTCATGCTCGGCATGCTCTGCTTTGATCCGACCAACACCACACTGTTTTGGGGCTTAATTGTAGCTGCATGCATCCTCGGCATCACTATTGTGTTGCCCATTGGTGGCGCCGATATGCCCGTTGTTATCGCTCTACTGAACTCTTATTCAGGTATTGCAGCGGCGGCCGCTGGTTTCATTATGGGTAACACCGTACTGATCGTCTCCGGCTCACTGGTTGGCGCCTCTGGTCTAATTTTGACCCAGATTATGTGCGTCGCCATGAACCGCTCACTAACCAATGTTCTGTTCGGTGTTATGGCTGAAGGTAGCGAAGCCGTCGATGCCGACGAAATCTATGCTGGTAAGGTGAAGAGCGCTCAGGCCGAAGAAATTGCCATGATCCTCGAAACTGCCCGTCGCGTCGTTATCGTTCCCGGCTTTGGTATGGCCATGGCTCAGGCTCAGCACGCTGTACGTGAACTGTCTGACGTGATGGAAGAGAAAGGCATTGAAGTTGAGTTTGCCATTCACCCTGTTGCCGGTCGTATGCCAGGCCACATGAACGTGTTACTGGCTGAAGCGGAAGTACCTTACGACCAACTGGTCGAGATGGATCGCATCAACCCCACATTTGAGCAAACTGACGTGGCCATCGTTATTGGTGCTAACGACGTAACCAACCCCATGGCGCGGGAAGACAAAGGCAGCCCCATTTACGGCATGCCCATTCTTCACGTCGACAAAGCTCAAACCGTGGTCGTTATCAAGCGCTCACTGAGCCCCGGCTTTGCCGGCTTGCCCAACCCATTGTTTGCTATGGACAATACCCTGATGGTCTACGGCGATGGTAAGAAAGCGGTTATTGATATTACTGCAGCACTGGCTACGAGCTAAGCAACACTAAGACAAGCAGCCATAAAAAAACCCCGCACTGCGGGGTTTTTTTATGGCTGAGAATAACGACCTAACCGAACATTAAAAATTACGTATCGAGAAAGGACAGCAGCTCTTCTGTCTTCTGTTTCATCAAAGCCTCATCACCGCGAGACTCAACATTCAAACGTACCAGCGGCTCAGTATTGGACATTCGCACATTAAAACGCCAGTCGCCAAACGACATACTCACACCATCAGTTTTATCCACCAGCTCAGCGCTGGGCGCGTAATGTTTTTCGATACGGACTAACATTGCAGCAGCGTCGTCAACTTCGCGATTGATTTCACCGCTCACCGGGTAGCGAGCCTGACTCTGCCCCATCAGCTCCAGTAAGCTACTACCCGAGGTAGAAACTAGTTCAGCAACGAGCAACCAGGGAATCATGCCGCTATCGCAATAAGCAAAATCACGAAAGTAGTGATGGGCACTCATTTCGCCACCATAGAGGGCATTTTCGTCGCGCATCACTTGCTTGATAAAGGAGTGCCCGGTTTTACTCTGAATCGCCTGACCACCGCATTGTTCGGCCAGCTCGATGGTATTCCAGGTCAAACGCGGATCGTGAATCACCTTACCACCACCATTTTTCTTGAGAAAGGCAGTAGAAAGTAAACCCACCAGGTAATAACCTTCAACAAAATTACCCTGACTATCAAAAAAGAAACAACGGTCAAAATCCCCGTCCCAAGCAATACCCAAATCAGCCTTCTCGCGCTTAACAACATCCGCTGTAGCAGCACGATTTTCTTCCAGCAAAGGGTTGGGGATACCGTTAGGGAAGTGCCCATTGGGCTGATGATGCACTTTAATAAACTCAAAAGGCAGGTGCGGCTCGAGCAAATCGACCACCGAACCCGCCCCACCATTGCCGGCATTAACAACAATTTTTAAGGGCGACAGTGCGTCGATATCAATATAGGAGAGTAGATGTTTGATATAAGCCTGCTTATCCGCACTGTGGCTCAACTCACCCCGGCGGTGAGCGGCACTAAACTCGCCCTGCTCCGCCAGGGTCTTAATTTCAGGCAAGCCGTCGTCACCACTGATAGGCCGCGCTCCTTCACGCACAAACTTCATGCCGTTAAAATCCATCGGGTTGTGACTGGCGGTCACCACCAGGCCACCGTCATAACCTCCATCAAAGGTTGCGAAATAAATTTCTTCTGTGCCACATTCACCGATATGCACCACATCGCAACCGGCATCGCGAATGCCCTCTACCACCGCATCGCAAAGCGAGGGGCTGGTGAGGCGAATATCGTGGCCGACTACAATGCGCCCTGCATTAAGGTACTGAGCAAAGGCACGGCCAATACGGTAGGCGATACCTTCATTCAGCTCACTGGGCACCCGCCCGCGAATGTCATAGGCTTTAAAACAACTGTAATTTTCACCCATTATCTAACGCTCACCCTTTAAATAAATGTTTTCGTAAACATAGTTGGTTGCCTCAACATAACCGTCGACACTACCGCAGTCAAAACGTTTGCCCTTAAACTTATAAGCCAGCACTTTACTGCTTTTTGCCAGCGACAACAGAGCGTCGGTCAATTGCACCTCCCCGTTTTTACCCGGCGGGGTGTGTCGCAACAGCTCAAAAATAAAGGGCGTTAAGATATAACGACCAATAATCGCCAGATTGCTCGGCGCATCCGCGAGATCAGGTTTTTCTACCATATCGGTCACCCGGTACAAACCCGGCTCCTCCTCGACACCAGCAATAACACCGAACTTTGAAATATCTTCGTCGTCGATTTCCTGAATAGCGATAACACTACAGCCAGTACGGCGATAAATTTTCGCCAGCTGCTCCATCACACTGTCGCCTTCGGTGATACAAAGGTCATCCGCCAACACCACGCCAAAGGGCTCCTGCCCGACCAGTAACTCGCCGGTCAAAATCGCGTGCCCTAAACCTTTCATTTCAGACTGGCGAGTGGTCGTAAATTTGGCGTTGGTGATCACTTCTTTAATGCTAGAGAGATATTTTTCCTTCGAGGTACCGGCAATTTGATGCTCCAACTCATAGCTGGTATCAAAGAAGTCGTTGATAGCGCGTTTGCCCCGACCGGTAACAAAACAAATCTCATCAAGCCCAGCACTCAAGGCTTCTTCAACACCGTACTGCACCAGGGGTTTGTTCACCACTGGCAACATTTCTTTCGGCATAGCTTTAGTGGCCGGTAAAAATCGTGTGCCATAACCGGCAACAGGAAACAGGCATTTTTTAATCACAGACAAATCCTTTTCATTAGCAGGAGGAAGTTTACTAGCACGCATAATCTAACACCCCAAGGCGGAGCTGGGAACTGTAACTAAAATCTATGGCAAAGCCAGGTACGCTTGCTCAAAAAAATTAACGCTGCATGATTCAAGCTATCACCCGCGTGGCCCAGACTCAGGTATGACCACAACAGCAAGTCTGCTTCTCAACACACCGTCTAGTGCAAACTGGACATAAGCCCACAT
>JBFHDT010000229.1:0-4342 GCA_041584575.1 Porticoccaceae bacterium | reverse complement strand
TAGGAACCGATATTAAAAGCGAGCCCCATGTGAGAAGCCTTGTTGACTTCGGTATTGAGGCTTTCATCTTCCTCGGCACAGCTCTGCCAGCCAACAACGCCGTCATTTCGGGAATAAATCGCAAATTGCGGCACATCAACAGTGCGCGGTGCAATCATATTTTGCACAAAGTCGCACATGCAATAACCGGTTCCGCAGGACGCCCCTAAATCTCGTCCCACCAACTTACCCTGGCCTATTTTCAGGTAGTCCCAAACCCCAACCACTGAGGGGTGAGCTTCGACAACATCCCTAAATGGCGATCCTACAGTGATCACTCGATTAATCAGCTCCGGGATTTTTTGCACAATAGTTTTTGCCAACATGCCACCCAAGCTGTGGCCCACTAAAATCACTTTTTTACCACTTCTGCGGTTAATCCCCTCGATTTGGCGGATCAACTTGGTCGACGTTTTCTCAGGACAATTAGTATTCCAGTGAATTTTCGCCGCGTGGGGCTTATAGCCAATTCGCCGCATCCACTGACGCATCGGCAGCATAATAAGATCATTGGCAATAAAGCCGGGAATCACCAATACGGGCTCCCCATTACCTCGCTCAACACCCCGCCCCCAAAAAACAGGATGGCAGTGCAACGCCGCAAACTCTGCCGGGAAAATGGCCTCGCGCCAAATTGGGGTAAGCGTAGACTCAATGGAGGGATCGTGGGCAAAAGGACCGTCTTCATCATCATTCTCTAGATGGTCGAGCAGCTCCTCCATGACATCACTTGCATTACTTTCACTCATGCCTCAACCTCGTTGCGCAAACCCTGTAGCCCACTAATTCGACAGCCAGGCATACTACTTCAAAAAACGCCCAAACGAAAATAGGGCGCCCTTTATGCTGGGTCGCCCTAGTTTGAGCTCAGCTAAGCAACAGACTTCGTCATTTTTTCGGCAGCTTCCTTAGCATTAGCCACTGACTTTTTAACGAAATCAGCCATTGGGTTTTCAAGCCCCCAGGAACGGTATAAATTAAGCGCCGCTTTTGACGAGTTACGCGTGCCTTCAAAAAGAGATTTAGCCGTGCTGTTAAAACTATCAGAGATGTCACGCTGCTCACTAACTACAGCTTTAAACACTTCATAGGCTTCAGCCTGCGACTGGGTCAGCGACTCCAACATAACGCCGATATTGCCCTGGAAATCTTTTGGGCTTGCTGCGAGCTTTTTAGATAATTCCAAAGCATCGGCCTGATTGTCGGCAATGCGGTTACCAAGAGAATCACTCAAGCGAACACCGCGTTCGCGGGCACTTTTAAACGCGCCACTAACAATTTTCTGGTTTTCAATCAACGTATCAATATAGTCTTGAACTTCTGATGACATGTCTGCCTCCGTCTTTGCGGACTTAGCTGATGGTTTGGCTTTTACAGTACTTGCTTTCGATTCGGTCATGACTCTTCCTCAGATAAATTAAGAAATTACGCAGAGCATTCATGGCTTGCGCTTTACCCTGAAGGCGAAAAGCAACATCAAGATACGCTTGCCATTTAAGTGCAAACTGCATATAGTGTCAAGCATTAAATAAGTGCATATTGCATCTATCTTTACTACTAATCTTATAAACGAATGACTCTTATGCCCAAAGATAAAGAAAGCCCGACGACCAAAATGCCCAGTGAAATGCTCACCGCACACTTGTTAGCCTTACTTAAAAACTGGTCTGGCTACGGCTACGAACTGTCAAAGAAGCTAGAAGAAGCAGGCTACGGCGGCTTTAACAGTGGCACGCTGTATCGCACCTTGCGACAAATGGAAAAAACCGGTTTAATTTCTTCACTATGGGACACCTCTTCAGACGGACCAGCACGGAGAATTTACAGCCTGACCAAAACTGGCTCTCTATTTCTTAATAACTGGATCACCTTGCTCGACATGCATAAGGCCACTCTCAACAGCTTTATAAAAATCGCCGAAAAGGCCACCGAACCAAGCGATAATTCACCCAACGGTAAAGCAAAAGACGTAGAATCCTAAATTAAAGTAGTAGTATCCTCCCCGCTAATATATAAGGAAGACATCATGAGCCAAGATAAAGAAAAACATTTTCTGGAACCCATGAGAATGTGGCGCGAATGGGTTCAGAAGTCGGAAAAGCAATGGAGTGGCGCGCTCACGGATATGATGGCCGACGAGAAATCGAGCAAAGTGTTGGGCCACTACTTCCAGGAATGGCTCCACGCCCAAAACATGTTTACTGAAATGGTAGGGCAGCAGCTGGCCGCCCTTAATTTACCCTCCCGCGCCGATGTCCTCGGCGTGGAAGACAGGCTCAGCGGCGTTGAAGATGCCCTGTCAACACTTACCGCCGAAATACACCAGCTGAAAAAGCAACTCGCCGCCACAGGTAAAGAGACTGCTACGTCAGCCGCAAAACCCCGGCGAACACGCAAGCCGCAAGCAAAGCCAGCAAGCCCGGACCCACTCACCACAACTGACGACAAATAGGTGGAGTCAGATGAGCAGTGAAAATGATATTGACGATAAAATTAAGAACGCTGTCAAAAAGGTACTTTCACGAAACATCGACGGCTTAAAACACCTCGACGGACTAGCGCTGGATTTGGGTGTTACGCCAAAGGATATTATTTATTCTCGCGGCCCCGTGAAGCTTTACCACTACCACCCGGTCTGCGACGAAATCTACCGAGTGCCAATAGTTCTCGTAATGTCCTTGATCAACCGCTATTACATCGTTGATCTTGCGCCCGGACAAAGTTTCGTTGAATACCTGGTGGCACAAGGCTTTGATGTCTATCTAATTGACTGGGGTCTACCTAGAAAGGAACATCAGAGTTTTTGTTTTGATAGTTATGTCGATGATTTTCTTCCAGACTGTCTTGAAAAGGTGGCTGATGACTGCGGAGAAGAAGAGGTATCGCTGATTGGCTATTGCCTCGGTGGCGTAATCGCATCCCTTTACACCGCTATTCACCCCGAAAAAAAGATTAAAAATTTGGTCGATATTGCCACCCCAGTCAACACTAAAGGCATGCCGCTGTATAAAAGCTGGGCCGACAACGAAACCTTTGACATAGATCAAATCGTCAACCAACTTGGCAACATACCCGGCGGCATGGTCGATAGCATGCTTCAAGCCTTACGCCCTTTACAAAAAACGGCGGGACGCATGCAATTACTCGATAATGCAGGCGACGACAAATTCCTTGAAGCGCACTACCGTTTTGAACGCTGGACTGCAGACCAGGTTCCAATTGCCGGGGAAGCAGCTAGACAACTCTTCCAAGATTTTTTACAGGGCAATAAACTGTTTAAAGGCGAGATGGAAATTAGCGGCAAAAATGCCAGCTTGGAAAATATTGTGGCCCCATTTCTCCACATTGCTGCACTTCACGACCACATCGTACCCACCGCCGCGTCCAAAGCCTTAATTGAGCTGATTGGCAGTGAAGATAAGTCAGAAATTGTTCTTAAAGGCGGCCACGTTAGTTTAATTGCGGGCGGTAACGCCGTATTCCGACTGTGGCCACAAGTCGCGAAGTGGCTGGAAAAAAGATCCTTGTAGACGCCCAGCTACCTTTCAAATATTTACTAAATACTTTACTGCAGGAGAGCAATTTTGGAAACATTCCCCAAACAAATTGAATTACGTAATGGCCCGGCCTCTCTGCACCTGATGTCTGGGCAAGATAAAGCTGACATGTTGGCTTTCGCCAAGACTCTGCCCCCTCACGATTTAATGTTTTTGCGTCGCGATATTCTCAAACCCCGCGTCATTGATACCTGGGTGAAAAAAATTGAATCGGGAAAAAATATTAGTGTAATCGCCACCATTGATAATGAAATAATTGGCTATGGCACCCTGAGCCGAGGGGAAATTGACTGGTCCCGCCACGTTGCCGAATTGCGCATCATGGTCGGCCCCAGCCATCGTGAAACCGGTGTCGGTCGCGCTCTTGTGCGCGAACTGTTCCGTATATCACTGGATAAGAAAATCGAAAAAATCTATGCCCGGATGACTCTAGACCAAACTGGCGCTCGCAAGCTCTTCCAGGAATTAGGCTTTCATCCTGAAGCTTTACTTGAAAATGAAGTTAAAGACAGAGAAGGGAAAGTGCACGACGTACTATCGATGGCCGTCGATGTTGAAACCTTTCTCGCTCGTCGCGATAGCTACGGGCTATAGACTACAAACAATTCGTTTCTACTCATCGCCAAGGCACTTCTCACTCGCTAACAAAAGAGAAAACAATCCTTTTTGTTAGCGAGTGTCATTAAGCGTTAATGACTGGTAGCACCAAATGAGACGCATAACGCTGATCATGATAAACCTTCTGT
>JBFHDT010000228.1:0-4348 GCA_041584575.1 Porticoccaceae bacterium | reverse complement strand
AGCCTCGTGACCGAGCCTCCTGTGTGCCAGCGAACAATTCCCGCACAGGGGTAAAAATACCCGTATAGGTTGCTGGGTTTGAGCGCGGAGTTCGGCCGATGGGGCTTTGATCAATATCGACACACTTGTCCAGTTGGTCGAGCCCTTTGACGCTAGTGTGAGGCGCTGCCGTTAGGGTGGTTGCTTTGTTGAGTGCTGTCGCCGCGAGGGGGTAGAGGGTTTCGTTAATCAGCGTTGACTTGCCCGAGCCGGAGACCCCGGTAATACAGGTCAGCAGGCCGATGGGGATGTCGATATCCACTGCCTGTAGATTGTTGCCGTCGACACCACGCAGGCTGAGCTGTTTGTCAGCATCATTGGGCGTGCGCTCAGTGGGAATAACAATAGATTTTTTGCCGGACAAGTAATCTCCCGTCAACGAACGCTCTTCGGCAAGAATGTCCTCAACCTGCCCGCAGGCGATCACTTCGCCACCGTGCACACCGGCACCGGGACCGATATCGACTACATAGTCGGCAGCGCGTATTGCCTCTTCGTCGTGTTCGACCACAATCACGGTGTTACCGAGGTCTCGCAGGCGCACCAGGGTGCTGAGCAGACGCGTGTTGTCGCGTTGGTGCAGGCCGATGGAAGGTTCGTCGAGAATGTACATGACCCCAACCAATCCGGCGCCGATTTGGCTGGCCAGACGTATGCGCTGAGCCTCGCCGCCGGACAGAGTGTCGGCACTGCGATCGAGTGTTAGGTAGTTAAGACCCACGTCGACCAGAAAATGCAGGCGGTCGCGAATTTCTTTCAAAATCTGTTCGGCAATCTGTGCTTGCTGGCCCTCGAGTGAGAGTTGCTGATAATAGTTGGCTAAATCGCCGATCGACAAAGCCGTGACCTCGGGTAGGCTTTTTTCATCGATGAACACATGCCGGGCAGCTTTGTTAAGGCGCTGGCCTGAGCACTCGGGGCAGGACTGGCTGTTTTGGAACTTGGCCAAATCTTCACGCACTGTTTGCGACTCGGTCTCCCGGTAGCGGCGCTCCATATTGGGGATAATACCCTCGAAGGTGTGTGTGCGTTTATACACGCTGCCGCGATCATTGACGTAGTTAAAGGCGATTTCTTCATTTCCGCTACCAAACAACACCTTTTGCTGCTGGGCGGCAGTGAGTGCTTCAAAGGGCGTGTCGATGTCAAAGCCGTAGTGGCTGGCCAGCGAGGTGAGCATATTGAAATAAAACAGATTGCGTCGGTCCCAGCCGCGAATGGCGCCCTCAGAAATCGTTGACTCAGGGTGTTGTACCACACGATCAACGTCGAAAAACTGCTTGATGCCCAAACCATCACAACTCGGGCAGGCACCGGAGGGGTTGTTAAAGGAAAACACCCGGGGTTCTAGTTCGTTAATACTGTAGTTGCACACCGGGCAGGCAAAGCGGGCGGAAAAAATAAGGTCGGGCTTGTTTTTGTCCTCGTCATCCATAAAGGCGGCCAGTACCAGACCTTCAGACAGGGCGAGTGACGTCTCGATAGACTCCGACAAACGCAGGGCGATATCGTCACGCACCTTAATCCGATCCACCACAACTTCAATGGTGTGCTTCTTGTTCTTCTCTAAGTCTGGCAACTCGTCGAGTTCGTAAATTCGGCCATCAACACGGGCGCGGATAAAGCCCTGGGCGCGCAATTGCTCAAACACGTGTAAGTGCTCACCTTTGCGCTCACGAATTAGCGGGGCAATAATCATCAGCTTCGTGCCTTCACCCAGCGCTAAAATCTGGTCGACCATCTGGCTGACGGTTTGCGCCGCCAGGGGCTCATTGTGCTCCGGGCAGCGGGGTTCACCCGTGCGGGCATAGAGTAAACGCAGGTAATCGTAAATCTCGGTAATGGTGCCCACGGTAGAGCGGGGGTTGTGGGAGGTCGACTTCTGCTCGATTGAAATGGCCGGTGACAAACCCTCGATATGATCGATGTCCGGCTTTTCCATCATCGACAAAAATTGCCGAGCATAGGCCGATAGCGACTCAACATAGCGCCGCTGGCCCTCGGCGTAGAGTGTGTCGAAGGCGAGGGAGGACTTACCCGACCCCGATAATCCCGTGATCACCACCAGCTTGTCGCGGGGTATATCAATGTCAATGTTCTTTAAATTATGTGTTCGCGCGCCGCGCAGTTTGATCATTTTCATGATTGAGCTTAATCACCGGGCAAACGGGGGATTATAGGGGCATCGGTATGTCGGGTGATAGGAGTCTGTTGCTACTTCTGTGGGAATGCCGTAAATACCGGTCTTTTTCCGTTGTGCAGTCCCGAGTCGCCTTTATCGATGATGCTTCATCGCTGGTATTTATGCTATCCTGCGCGGCTAAATTTTCAGTGCTTTAAATCACCAGCTCTCCCGTGCCTTAAACGACGCCAAGCCCTTATGAAATTAAAAAACAAAATAAAGTCTGACTTGGAGGAGGTGCTCTACCAGTGTAGGCACTCCTTTATATCGGCGGCTATTTTCAGCTTGTTTATCAATCTATTAATGCTGGTGCCAGTAATTTACATGCTGCAGCTTTACGATAGAGTTATTCCCAGTGGCAGCATGTCGACGCTGATTATGTTGACCCTGATAACCATGTTTTTATTTGTCACTATGGGCGGGCTGGAGTGGGTGCGCTCGCAAATTCTGGTCAAGGTCAGCTCCCGCATTGAAATTTTGCTAAATGAGCGACTCTACGGCATTGCGTTTAAACAATCGCTTTACACTGGCGGGCAAAAAGCCAGCTCTCAGCCCCTCGACGATTTGACCTCTTTGCGCCAGTTTATGACGGGTAATGGGTTGTTTGCCTTTTTTGATGCGCCATGGATTCCTCTTTATATTGCGGTGATGTTTCTGTTCCACCCCTGGGTTGGCTGGATGGCGGTTATCACCGCTTGTATCTTGATCGCGATTGCTGTCATTAATGAAAAAGTCACCAGCGGTGCGCTGGCCGAAGCCAACGGTGTGGCGATGGCAAATCGCTCCCGGCTCAATAAAAACCTGGTAAATGCTGAGGTCATTGAGTCCATGGGTATGCTGGCTAATATGCGCACCCGCTGGAAAGCCAATAATGAAAAAGTTCTGGTTATGCAGGCCAGCGCTAGCTCCAATGCCGCGTTGTTAACATCCTTATCAAAAGTGTTGCGCATTGCCGCACAATCGCTGATTTTAGGTTTGGGTGCTTACCTGGCGATTGAGCGGGAAATTTCGCCGGGCTCGATGATTGCCGGTTCCATTTTGTTGGGACGGGCGCTGGCGCCGATCGATCAAATGATTGCTGGTTGGAAGGGCTTTGTTGCCGCGCGAGGACAATATGGGCGGCTCAATGAGCTGTTGGGTAAGATTCCTGCGGATAAAGAGACGATGTCGTTACCTGCCCCCCTTGGCAGCCTCAGTGCTGAAAATGCTGTGGTTGCACCACCGGGTGCTAAGACCGCTGTGTTGAAAAATATTAATTTTACTATTAGTGCGGGTTCTAGTGTGGGTGTGATTGGCCCAAGTGGTGCGGGAAAGTCAACCCTGGCCAGGGCTTTGCTGGGTATCTGGCCGGCGGCGAGTGGTAAAATTCGTCTCGATGGTGCTGATGTTTTTGCCTGGGATCGTGAGGAGCTTGGGCCACATATAGGCTACTTGCCTCAGGATGTGGAGCTTTTTGAAGGCACCATCAGTGAAAACATTTCTCGCTTTGGCGATCTCGATTCAGAGCTCGTGGTTGCAGCTAGTAAGGCAGCTGACGTGCACGAGATGATTCTGCGTTTGCCCGAAGGTTACGATACGGTGATTGGTGCTGGTGGAGGCACCCTCTCGGGCGGTCAACGCCAGCGCATCGGTTTGGCGCGGGCGCTCTATGGACAGCCTGTTCTTGTAGTGCTTGATGAGCCCAATTCCAACCTTGACGATGTGGGCGAGGCGGCATTGGCAAAAGCTATTCTCAGCCTCAGGGAAAGGCAGGTGACAGTCGTCGTGATAACCCATCGTACCAGTGTTCTCGGTGCCATGGAGTACCTTATGGTATTGAAAGACGGTCAAATTGCCGCCTTTGATAAACGCGATAAAGTGTTAACGCAATTGGCTAAGGCTCAACAAGCACAGCCGTCCCCCTCTCGTCCTGCGCCTGTAGTCTCGGCGGTTGATTAAGATGGCAACTGAGGCGAATGTGAATAAAAATGCGGTTATGCCGGTGAGTTTACCTGAGACAAGTGAAGTCAATACGGATGATGCTCCTTTCCGGCGCATTGGCCTGGTAATTCTGCTGATAACCTTTGTTATTTTTGGTCTGTGGGCAGCTTTGGCTCCGTTGGGTGGCGCGGCACTGGCTCCGGGTGT
>JBFHDT010000227.1:0-4376 GCA_041584575.1 Porticoccaceae bacterium | reverse complement strand
GTGCCATTCGCTGCATGCAACAAGCTATGGCAACCACCGAGGGCAATATCGACTACATCAACACCCACGGCACCAGCACCCCCGTAGGAGATGTGCAGGAAATTGCCGCCATCCGCGAAGTATTTGGTACCGATGGCCCACTTACAGGCTCCACTAAATCACTCTCCGGTCACTCGCTGGGCGCCGCTGGTGTACACGAAGCCATCTACAGCTTACTGATGATGGAGAATGACTTTATCGCGGTATCGGCCAATATCGAAAACCTCGATCCCGCTGTTGCTGATATGCCCATCGTTACGCAAAAGGTCGAGAACGTGAAACTCGAGCGCATTATGTCCAACAGCTTTGGCTTTGGCGGCACCAATGCCACACTGGTTTTACAGAAGTTTAAAGACTAAAGCCAAAACAGTACGACCACAAAAAAGCCCCGCGACATGATTGCCGCGGGGCTTTTTTGTGGTCAGGCATATCCAGCTTGCAGAATACCTGACTCTAAGAAACAGCGTTAAATAACGCCCTTTTTGGCCAGGTAATCAACCAATTGCTCGGCACAGGCGGCGACATCATTATTGCCCGTATCGATCAACATATCGGGGTTTTCTGGCGCCTCGTAGGCAGAGCCAATACCCGTAAAATTGGGGATTTCACCAGCCCGTGCCTTTTTGTACAAACCCTTGGGGTCACGCTCTTCGCAGACATCCAATGATGCTGAAACGTGCACCTCGATAAACTCATCATCCTCCACCAAATTACGGGCCAGCTCGCGTTCAGTACGAAAGGGGGAGATAAAAGCCGTCATCACAATCAGGCCCGCATCGACAAACAACTTAGCAGTCTCGCCAATGCGACGAATGTTCTCTACCCGCGCCTCATCACTAAAGCCCAAATCACTGTTCAAGCCCTGACGCACGTTGTCGCCGTCGAGTAAGTAACAGTGGTGACCACGCTCAAATAAAGCCCGCTCCAACGCATTGGCCAAGGTCGACTTACCCGAGCCACTGAGGCCGGTAAACCAGATCACACAAGGTTTTTGCTGCTTTCTTTCGGCTCGTTCTGCTTTACTGACAACCGATTCGTGCCAGGTTAAATTCGTACTCACTAGTCGTTTCCCTGCTTTGGTTAAAGAAAATTACGATTTCAAGAATGCTTAAAATGGAATGTCGTCGTCAAAATTGTCAAACCCCGATGGCGCATTCTTTTCCGGTGCCGACTGGGCAGCTGGCTGAGTCGGCGCTTGTTGAGCACGCTGGGGCTGGGCTGGCGCGCCCTGCTGAGCATAACCTTGACCTCCGCCCATACCTTCACCACCGCCACGGCTATCTAACATTTGCATTTCATTCGCCACAATTTCAGTGGTATAGCGATCAGCTCCCGTGCTCTTGTCCTGCCACTTACGCGTGCGCAGCGAGCCTTCAATGTAAACCTTACTGCCCTTTTTCAAGTATTCACCGGCAATTTCTGCCAGGCGGTTAAAGAAAACCACCCGGTGCCACTCAGTACGCTCCTGAGGCTGGCCGGTTTGTTTATCTTTCCAGGTTTCACTGGTCGCGATCGTCAGGTTGGTCACCGCACCACCCGATGGCATATAGCGCGTTTCCGGGTCCTGCCCCAGGTTGCCGATCAAGATAACTTTGTTTATGCCTCTGGCCATACTTGCCTCCTACTTATTTATTCGTCGAGTTAATTGCCGTAGCTCACGCGCTGAAGTTTAACCTTTCAACGTAGATAAATACTATCGGCGGGTGATCCACGAGCAGACTAGACTGCCCTCGAGCCAGCTAACAATAAATCCATCCGCTCTTGCTCAAAATGCGCGTCGTCAACCTTGACATAAGCCATATTTTGGCCGGGAATAATCACCACATCGACCACACCAGCAACCTCTGCCATCAAGCTCTTCGCATCGAACTGCCCCTGCCCCGCCAAATTGACCTCAACACTGCGCAAATAGCGCGGCGGCTGCATGGTGGTAGCAAAACCCAACCACACCAACGCGGCCACCAGCGAAGCCCAGAAAACCGCACCGTTGCCAAATTGCTGGGCGACGATACCACCCACCACGCCACCACAAAAGGTACCGAGAAACTGACTGGTCGAATACACCCCCAGCGCCGTGCCCTTGATACCCGCCGGGCTCAGCTTGCTGACCAATGAAGGCAGAGAGGCTTCGAGTAGATTAAAGGCCATAAAGAACACCAGCAGACCGGCAAGCATAATGTTAAAGGCTGACCCGGCGCTGGCCATCAGCAACTCTGCCAGAACCAACAAAGCAACGGCGGTAATAAATACCGGCTTCATTTTACGCTTCGACTCGCCATACCAAATAAAGGGCACCATCAGCACAAAGCCCCCACCCATGGTGCCCAAATACAGTAGCCAATGGCGGTCGCGGGCAAAATCGAAGGTCTGCTCCAGCATCAAAGGCAACGCCACCCAGGTTGCCATTTGCGCAAAATGCAGGGCGAAAATCCCGATATTCAAGCGCCGCAGTTCAGCATCGCGTAGTACCCGGCCCAACATCGATGGCAGGGGAATCACCTCGTGCCCACTGTGCCGCGCCACCGGGTTAGGCACGGCAAAAGCCACCACCAAAATACCCACAGCCGCCAGTGCAGAGGTCACCCAAAACACGCCCGATAAACCCCAGTGACTAGCAATAACAGGGCCGACCACCATCGCCAAACCAAAAGACAGGCCGATGCTACCGCCAATAGAGGCCATCGCCCGCGTGCGGTTCTGCTCTTTGGTGAGATCGGACAACAGCGCCATCACCACACTAGCGACCGCACCGGCGCCCTGCAGGGCGCGAGCGATAATCAGCCCGACCATGGAATCTGCCGTTGCCGCCAGTACGCTACCCGCCAAAAACAGCAACATACCCGCGAAAATTAGCGGCTTGCGGCCGATGCGATCAGACAACAGACCAAAGGGAATTTGCAGCAGGCCCTGACTCAGCCCATAAATACCTAAACCAACACCCACCAACAGCGCAGAGCTACCCGGATAACTCTCTGCATACAGAGCAAAAACCGGCAACACCATAAATAAACCGAGCATGCGACTGGCATAGAGAAAGGCCAGAGCCAGCAACGCACGGATTTCGAAAGAGTTCATTGGATTAGCTACTATTACTTAACAACGATGGTTTAACAGTGATGACGCGATAACACCAGGAGAGCAGTTATCGCGAAAGGCCCCATTGTACAGAAGCGCCCCCGCGATGCGCAGTGCTAAATTGCGCTAGCCGAAAGCCTCCGCGCAATAAGGGTAGAGGCGACCCCTGATAGACAAATAAAGACAAGCTACTTTTTCTCCGCCCGCCCGTACTGATCGTCAAAACGCACAATATCGTCCTCGCCGAGATAATCTCCGGTTTGTACCTCAATAATTTCCAGAGGGATAACACCCGGGTTTTCTAAACGATGCTTCATACCAATCGGAATATAAATGGATTCATTGACCGATAAAATAACCTCTTCATCGCCACGGGTTACCAGCCCCGTGCCCTGCACCACGACCCAATGTTCGGCGCGATGGTAGTGTTTTTGCAGCGACAAGCGCGCACCGGGGTTCACTACAATGCGCTTGGTTTGATAGCGGCCATTGGCGGCAATTGAATCGTACATGCCCCAGGGGCGATACACCTTGCGGTGAGACTCGCGCTCACTACGACCCTGTGCCTGTAATTGATTAACCACCGCTTTCACATCTTGCACCCGGCTTTTATCGGCCACCAACACGGCGTCATCGGTTTCAACCACCACCAAATCTTTAACGCCAACCGTCGCCAGTAAACGGCCATTAGTGTGTAAATAGGAGTCGTGGGTATCGACCGCCAGCACATCACCCTTGCAGGTATTACCCTGCTCGTCCTTGTCGGAAATATCCCACAGGGCCGACCAACTGCCGATATCGCTCCAACCAGCGTCGAGGGGGATCACCACCGCACTGTCGGTTTTTTCCATCACCGCGTAGTCGATGGAATCATCGGGGCAGGCGCTAAATGCCACCTCATCAAGGCGGGTAAAATCGAGATCGACACTATCGCCCTCAAAAGCTGCCCTGCAGGCGCTAAGCATCTCCGGCTGATAACTCTCCAGCTCATCAAGATAACGGCTCGCCTTAAAGGCAAACATGCCACTATTCCAGAAGTAATCGCCGCTATCGACATAGGTTTGGGCAGTCGCCAAATCGGGTTTTTCAACAAACTGCTGAATACTTTGCGCCGTAAGCCCAGCACCCTCAGTACTCGCAGCCTGAATATAGCCATAGCCCGTTTGTACAGACGTGGGCACCACGCCAAAGGTCACCAGCGCACCCTTGTCGGCTTCACTACAGGCCAGCTCAATGGCGTCATGAAAAGCGGTAATATTTTC
>JBFHDT010000226.1:0-4389 GCA_041584575.1 Porticoccaceae bacterium | reverse complement strand
TGTGCAGCAGCGCGGTGCGGCGATCATTGCGGCGCGTGGCGCCTCTAGTGCTGCATCGGCTGCCAACGCGGCAATCTCCCACATGCGTACCTGGGCTCTCGGCACTGCCGAAGGTGATTGGGCGAGCATGGGTATTTACAGCGACGGAAGCTACGGCATTACCGAAGGCCTGATCTACTCCTTCCCTTGTGTTTGTAAAGATGGTGACTGGAGCATTGTGCAGGGTCTTGAAATCAATGACTTCTCTCGTGGCAAAATGCAGGCTACCGAGCAGGAATTGACCGAAGAGCGTGACGCTGTACAACACTTGCTACCTTAAGCGAGTAAAGTTTAAAAGGGCGCCTGGTTGGCGCTCTTTTTTTCGTCATGTGTTGCAGGCGACACGCGATAAAAAGATTAAATACCGTTAACTCTCGAAGAGGAAAGCATTATGACGCTACCTAAACTCGGTAATGTAGCCCCCGCTTTTCAATTGCAAAATCAGCGCGGTGAAACCGTTGCACTGAAAGATTTCCGCGACAGTAAAAATGTTGTTTTATATTTTTACCCCAAAGCCATGACCCCCGGTTGTAATGTGCAGGCTTGTGGTATTCGCGATAGCCAAGCGGAGTTTGCAGCGCTTGATACAGTGGTGCTAGGCGTCAGTCCAGATGCGGTCGATCGCTTGCAGCGCTTTGAAGAGAAACAGTCTCTGAACTTTGATTTATTGTCAGACGAAGATCACGCCATTGCCGATAAATACGGTGTCTGGGGGATGAAAAAAACCTTTGGTAAAGAATATATGGGGCTTAAGCGCACCACTTTTATAATTGGTAAAGATGGGCGCCTCAAGCATGTGATCGATAAAGTGAAAACCAAAACTCACCATGACGATGTGCAGCAGTGGATAATAGACAACCTTAGCGATTAGTCTGCCGAGATTAAACCAAGGTTGTAATCCGGCCGCTAATCTTTTAAATCAGTTAGTTAGTCAATATAGTTCCAGGAGTTTGTAATATGTCATTTTTTATACCCTCAGCCCACGCAGCTGCACCGGCGCCCGGCGAACCCGATCCGCTGATTACTATGGCGATGTTTGCCGGCCTGTTTGTCTTTATGTATTTTATGATTATTCGCCCCCAGCGAAAAAAGCAGAAAGAGCATCGAGAGTTGGTAACCAGTGTTGCCAAGGGCGATGAAATTGTCACCAACAGCGGCATTATCGGCAAAATAAGTAAGCTCGAGGGTGATTACCTGGTGCTTGAAGTGTCTGATAAAGTCGAGCTTAAATTCCAGCGCAATGCTATCCACGCTATTTTGCCAAAAGGGACTATCAAGGCGATTTAAGGCTTGGTGATCTAGGACTTGATGATATTAGGGGGCAGGGCCGCCCCCGCATTTACCTCCCCCTGCTTATTTCACACGCTATGCTATGGTCTTAGATGTTTTCTGGCTAAGGACGAGCATCGACGATGACCAACTCCACAATTAATTACCCCGAGAGTCTGGCGCTGGCCCAGTTGCCAACGCCTCTGCAGCCTCTAGACCGGTTGTCAACTCAGTTTTCCGGCCCTCGCATTTGGGTCAAACGCGATGACCTGACCGGTTGCGCCCTCAGTGGTAATAAAATTCGCAAGCTTGAATTTACTCTGGCCCGGGCGCTTGCGCAGGGCTGCGATACCCTTATCACCTGTGGCGGTGTGCAATCCAATCACTGTCGGGCTACCGCTATTCTCGGTGCCCGTTTGGGGCTGAAGGTACATCTCATCCTTAGAGATGAAGAGCTGGACGGCAACCAGCAAGCGACGGCTGCCGATGGCAATTTATTCCTCGATTATCTCGCCGGGGCAGAAGTTTCGATCTATCCCAAAGCTGAATTTCAGGCTCGTCAGCGTGAACTCTTCGAGCACTGGTCGCAACACTACGCGACTCAAGGACACAAAGCGTATTTGATTCCCACTGGTGCCAGCGACGCTACGGGTATCTGGGGCTATATCCGCTGTATAGAAGAGCTGATTGGCGATTTTAAACAAGCAGATATTCATCCATCGTCTATTATCCATGCTACAGGCTCTGGCGGCACACAGGCCGGTTTGAGTTTAGGCTGTGCGCTGCATCAGCTTGACGCACAGGTACTGGGCATTGCGGTGTGTGATAACGCGGCTTATTTTCAGCGCAAAGTAATGGCAGATATCAGTGCTTGGCAAAATCGCTACGAGGTTACTTCTTTACCCGAAAGTCTCTCGGTACAAGTGAATGATGACTTTATCGGGCCTGGCTACTCTAAAGCGGACCCCGAGGTATTTGCGACAATTAAAAAGGTAGCTGCTCTTGAAGGCATATTGCTCGACCCGGTTTATACTGGCAAAGCTTTTTATGGCATGCTCACCTTAATTGAGCAGGGCTATTTTGCCGCTGCTAGGGATATCGTTTTTGTTCACACCGGCGGTTTATTTGGTTTGTTTGCTCAGCGTGAGCAGCTTTCTTTTTAAGCTTACTTGTTAGGTTCTAATTAGGTTTCAAACGTTTTGATAAAACCCTGTAATAACAAACCCGTGAAAAACAACTCTTGAAAATACATTACAACAATGAAAACAATTGAATCCCTGTTAAACACCTTAAATAGTTTTGTCTGGGGTCCGGTGATGCTGTTTTTCATCCTCTGTACCGGACTCTACTTAATGCTGGGCCTACGTCTGTTACCCCTGCGCAAACTAGGTTTTGCCTTTACCCAACTCTTCAAGGGTGGCAAATCGAGGGGCGAAGGCGATATCAGCCCTTTCGGGGCATTAATGACGTCATTGTCGGCCACGGTCGGTACCGGCAATATTGCTGGGGTTGCCACTGCTATCGGCATTGGAGGGCCGGGAGCCCTGTTCTGGATGTGGTGTACGGCGTTGGTGGGTATGGCGACCAAATACGGCGAGGCTGTGCTCGCTGTTCACTATCGTGAAACTGATAGCGCAGGCCATAAGGTGGGTGGCCCGATGTACTACATTAAAAATGGTTTGGGCCAACGCTGGCTGTGGCTCGCCACCTTGTTTGCACTATTTGGCATGTTAGCTGGTTTTGGTATAGGCAATACAGTACAGGCGAGTGAAGTGGCGCGGGTGATGGAAAGCGCTTTTCAAGTGCCTCAGTGGATGTCTGGCGTGGTTATGGCAATGTTAGTAGGTATTGTTTTACTTGGTGGCGTAAAGGTCATTGCTCGTGTTGCCTCGACACTGGTGCCGTTGATGGGTATTACCTATATATTGGGTTGCGGTTTTGTCATCACTCAGAATCTGAGTGAAGTGCCCGCTGCCTTCAGCTTAATATTGCACAGCGCCTTTAACCCGGTAGCTGCTGAGGGTGGTTTTGCAGGTGCTGCTGTAATGCTTGCCATTCGCATGGGTGTTGCCAGAGGTGTGTTTTCTAACGAGGCAGGTCTGGGTAGTGCCCCTATTGCTCATGCAGCGGCAGAGACCGATAGCCCTGTACGCCAGGGAAGCATTGCCATGTTGGGCACCTTTATTGATACTCTTGTGATTTGTACCATGACTGGTCTAGTGATTATTCTCACTGGGGTATGGACGGGGGATAGCCAGGCGGCTGCAATGACGGCTTCAGGTTTTGCCACAGTGTTTCCGAACCTAGGTGATAAATTTGTCGCGCTCGCGCTGGTACTTTTCGCCTTCACCACCATTATTGGCTGGAGCTATTACGGTGAGCGTTGTGCAGCGTTTTTATTGGGGATCAAGGTCATCGTCCCTTATCGTATTCTATGGACGGCAGCGGTTTACATTGGCGCAGTCAAAGGACTGGGCGTTGCCTGGTTGCTGGCTGATACCCTCAACGCTCTGATGGCGATACCTAATTTAATTGCTCTGCTTTTACTGAGCCCGGTTATTTTTCGTTTGACCCGCAACTGGTTTGCACGCCAGTTAGCGACGGAGTAGTCAGTTGCCACGGGTCTAACTGAGGAGAGTTATAGCGTGTCGAATACGCCAAGTAAGAATAATGAAAAATTGGTAATTGCCATCTCCTCACGGGTTTTATTCGACTTGAGAGAAAGTGATGATGTTTTTCAACACGAAGGCCTGAAAGCCTATTCGCAGTATCAAATTAAACACGAAGATGAGCCCCTTTCGCCGGGCGATGCCTTCCCTCTGGTGAAAAAATTATTACGCATTAACGAGCGGTTTGAGACCCCCCGGGTCGAGGTGATTTTGCTCTCGCGCAATTCGGCCGATACTGGTTTGCGTATTTTTAACTCAATAGAACATCACCAGCTCGATATTAGTCGGGCGGCATTTTGCGGTGGAGAAAGTCCCTATCGCTATGTCGCCGCCTTTGGCTGTCATTTATTTCTTTCGACCCATGCAGAAGATGTGCGTAACGCACTGAAATACGGCATAGCAGCGGCGACCT
>JBFHDT010000225.1:0-4391 GCA_041584575.1 Porticoccaceae bacterium | reverse complement strand
ATAGATATTCCGGTAAGACAGGTGGAAATCGAGGCGAGAATAATCATTGCAAGTACTGACTTTAAAAAAGAAGTGGGTGTTAGGTGGGGTATTGCTGGATCAAGGACACCCAATAACGACATTTTTGAATTCGGTGGAAGTCGAGATGTTTTAGATAGTGATCCGGGCTCTCCGGCTGAATTCTTTGGTGGCACTGGTTCCCTAGATCTTTCAGAGAGTCTTGGTGTTGACCTTGGGGTTACTGACCCCGCAGGAAGCTTAGCGCTAGGCTTAATAACCGATGACACGATGATTGATCTTGAGTTGAGCGCCCTTGAAAGTGACGGTTTTGGAGAAATTCTTTCCCAGCCCAAGTTGCTTACCGGCGATAAACAAAAAGCGATCATTAAGGCTGGTACTGAAATCCCTTACGCATCCGGTACTTCTAGTGGTGAGACTGATATTGAATTTCGAGAGGCTGTGTTAAAGCTTGAGGTGGTACCGCAGATTACGCCTGATAATCGAGTAATAATGGATTTAATTATTAATCAGGATACTCTTGGCGTGGATGTCCCTACTGCTAATGGTGGTTCTGAGCCAACTATTGATGTCACAGAAATAGAAACGAAGGTGTTAGTGGGTGATGGACAAACGTTAGTTTTGGGTGGCATTTTTCAAATGGAAGAGTTGAATGGTGTTCAGAAGGTGCCGGTGTTGGGTGATATTCCTTATGTTGGTCGCTTGTTCCGCAAAAACATTTCACAACACACTAAGCGTGAAATATTGATATTCATAACGCCAAGAATTATTAATGATAAATTGCTTGATCGATGAATGAGTTGACCCCTGTATTCCTCGTCGGGCCAATGGGTGCCGGCAAGACGACGATAGGTAAGCATTTGGCTCGCCTGCTCGACAAGGAGTTTGTGGACCTTGACCAGGAAATAGAGCAAAGCTGTGGTGCAGATATTGCGTGGATCTTCGATGTTGAAGGAGAGGTTGGCTTTCGCAAGCGGGAGTCTGCCATGCTTCGTGAGGTGGCAAACCGTAATAATATGGTAATTGCCACCGGCGGAGGTGCTGTCCTAGATAGTGAAAGTAGAGCGTTGATGAAGCGCAGTGGCACGGTTGTGTATCTTTCAGTGGCAGCCAAGGTGCTCTATAACCGGATGCAGCAAGATACTAAAAGGCCCCTGCTGCAAGTTGGCGATAAGAAAGCAATGATAGAGAGTATCGTCAAAGAGCGGGAACCTTTATATAAAGAAATTGCCGATATTGTTTTTGATGGGCACAAAAAAACGCCGGCGTTAGCGGCGCAAGAACTAGCCTCGTTGATTCGACAGCGGGTTTAGATAAGCGCCTAGTGCTGATTTGGCACGCTTGATGGCTGTGCTAGAATTGCCGACCGGTAATCCTAGCTTCTATTTTCTAATGAATGTATTAAACGTTGACCTTGGCAAGCGTAGCTACCCAATCATAATCGGTTGCAGTTTGCACAAAAGCGCCAGTTCTCTAGCACCTTATATAAAGGGTGATCAGGTTTTAGTGGTGTGTAATGAGACTATTGCGCCTCTCTATCTTGAAACGCTGCTGGACAATATCGATGTTCCTACCCTTGACTCGCTGGTGCTGCCCGATGGTGAACAGTACAAAACAATGGATACTCTTAATACAATTTTTGACTCCTTGCTTGAGCACCGGCACGATCGGTCCACGACACTAGTTGCTCTGGGTGGTGGCGTTGTTGGCGATATAACGGGCTTTGCAGCTGCCTGCTACCAAAGAGGTGTTAACTTTATTCAGATACCCACGACTCTGCTAGCCCAGGTTGATTCATCGGTCGGAGGTAAGACAGCCGTTAATCATCAGCTTGGTAAAAACATGATTGGTGCTTTCCATCAGCCCCAGTGCGTATTGATTGATATTGCAACCCTGCAAACGCTGCCTGAGCGGGAATATCGTGCGGGGCTTGCTGAAGTTATAAAGTACGGACTTATTACTGACTTGGATTTCGTCGTCTGGCTTGAAGAAAATATGCCTCGGTTGTTGGCTAGAGAAGATGGTGCTGTTTTGTACGCTGTAGAGCACTCTTGCCGCTTGAAAGCATATGTTGTTAGTGAGGATGAGCGCGAAAGCGGCCTACGTGCCATTCTTAACCTCGGCCATACGTTTGGGCACGCAATTGAAACTCATGAGGGTTATGGTGAGTGGCTGCATGGTGAAGCCGTTGCGGCGGGCATGTGTATGGCTGCTGACCTGTCAAAGCGCGTGGGCTGGATTTCGGATGCCGATCAGGAAAGGGTTGTCTCTCTGGTGGCGCAGGCAGGCTTGCCAACGGCCCCGCCTGAGATTGCCGTTGAGCAATTTTTGGGCTTGATGGCTGTTGATAAAAAAGCACTGGGCGGCCAGGTTCGATTAGTGCTTTTAGAGAACCTTGGTAAAGCTGTAGTCAGCGCTGATTATAGTGATAAGTTGTTGACGGCGACCTTATCTGCAAATTGAGCGGCCAAGAGATATTTGTCCCCTCACTGTTTGACGTGTAAAATACCTTTCTTATTGTGCGAACCCTCTTGATTCTCGAAAGGGGGCCTTCTTTCTAATTCACTGTTATAAAAGAGTTTTTTATGGCGAACGGCTTGTATCGTTTGGATGAGTTTCGCGATAATTGCGGCTTTGGTTTGATTGCTCATACCAGAGGTGTGTGTAGTCATCGCTTGTTGCAGACGGGAATTGAAGCGTTAACCTGCATGACCCACCGAGGCGGTATTGCCGCCGATGGAAAAACGGGTGATGGCTGTGGTTTGTTAATTCAAAAGCCTGATGCCTTTTTGCGCAGCGTGGCCAAGGAGACTTGCGCGACCTCTTTACCAGAGCTGTATGCCGTTGGCGTGATGATGCTCAGTCAGGATGCTGATTGTCGAAGGCAATCCAAAGCCGTAATTGCTAATGAGTTGGCTCGTCAAGGTTTAACCTTGAGTGGTTGGAGAGAAGTACCTACTGACCCGGAGTGCCTTGGCCCTATTGCACTAGAAACACTACCTGTGATCGAGCACCTCTTTATTGCCGCCCCCGAGGGGATGGAAGATAAGCAGTTTGATGCGCGATTATTTATTGCCCGCCGGCATATTGAAAACCGCTTGGTGGAAGATAAGGAGTTTTACATTGCCAGCTTTTCGGCAACTGTGATTAGTTATAAAGGCCTGATGATGCCGGTGGATCTGCCGCATTTTTATAAAGACTTGTCAGATCCGCGTTTACAAACGGCTATTTGCGTTTTTCATCAACGGTTTTCAACCAATACACTGCCGAAATGGCCGCTTGCACAGCCGTTTAGGATGCTGGCCCATAATGGTGAAATTAATACCATTCTTGGTAACAGAAACTGGTCTGTTGCCAGAACGCCGAAGTTCAAATCCCCGCTTTTGCCCGATCTTGATGATGTAGTGCCGTTGGTTAATCGTACCGGCTCGGACTCTTCAAGCCTCGATAATATGCTGGAGTTACTGTCGATAGGTGGGATGCCCTTGCATCGCGCCGTACGATTGTTGATTCCACCAGCCTGGCATAATGTTGAAGATAGAGACCCCAGCGAGCGTGCTTTTTTTGAATACCAGTCGATGCACATGGAGCCTTGGGATGGTCCGGCTGGCCTGGTAATAACCGATGGGCGCTACGCTGTTTGTGCTCTCGATCGCAACGGTCTGCGACCTTCGCGTTGGGTGCTAACGGATGATGACATTATTACCGTTGCCTCCGAAGTTGGGGTTTACGACTATAAGCCAGAGAATGTTGTTGCTAAAGGTCGTTTGGGGCCGGGTGACATGTTATCCATTGATGTTGTTGATGGCTTGATTGAAACGCGGGAGGAGATCGATCATCGCCTCTCCCGAGAACTACCTTATAAAAAGTGGTTGAAGGCCGGTGTTTGCGCGATTGAATCGACCATGGATGAGGACGGTATTGAGCTTGAGGGCAGTTTGACTCGAGAGCAAATCAATACTTACATGAAGCTTTATGGCGTTTCCTTTGAAGATCGCAGCCAGGTGATGAGCCCTTTAGCTGAGGGCGGCCAGGAAGCAACAGCGTCAATGGGTGATGACTCCCCCATGGCGGTGCTATCCCAGAAAAATCGTAGTTTGTACGATTACTTTCGTCAGCAATTTGCCCAGGTAACGAATCCGCCTATCGATCCTTTGCGCGAAGCCATTACCATGTCGCTGAATACTCAGTTGGGTAAAGAGCTGAATATCTTTGAGCAAGATGCCGACCATGCAATACGTATCAACCTTAATAGCCCCGTGCTGTCTCCGCGCAAATATTATGCGCTGAAATACAATGACCATGAGGCTTTTCCCGTTCAAAAGTTCGATTTGAACTACGACCCCGATAAAACAAATTTACGCCAGGCTATT
>JBFHDT010000224.1:0-4413 GCA_041584575.1 Porticoccaceae bacterium | reverse complement strand
GCCAAATTGCATACCATTGGCCCCAAATAAAGCACTGGCCGGCGTCATTTGGCTACACTGCCAACCGGTAAGTAAACGGGGTTCTACCGCTTGCTTGCCGTGTAGGGCCGCGAAACGATTATTCATTGTTCTACCTCACCTTAATTTATCAATAATGGTGGTTCAGTAACCGAAGGGCAAAAAAAACCCCTGTAACAGATAACTGCCACAGGGGTTTTTTCAAGCCATAAGCGTTGACTTACATTACACGTTCACATTCAAGTTAAACAGCTTCTTGACGTTATCGTGAATACAAGCATTCTGCTGTTCTAGGCTCAGGTGACCCATCTGCTCGTCGAGAATTTGCTGCGAAATGGGCCAGCAAGCATCGGTATGAGGATAATCGTTGGCCCACATCAGACAGCCGCTATCAATGACATCCTGGTTGCGATAGGCCGTTTCGTCATCCTGAAAAGTAAAGGAAACATTCTGGTCGATATATTCACTGGGCGGACGCGTCAACTGACATTCGGTCGCAGGCCCCAGGCGAGCAATAGCATGATCAGCACGGTACTTGTAGTGAGGAATCCAACCCGCATCGCCTTCAGCCACCACCATTTTCAGCTTGGGGTGACGTTCAAAAACGCCACCAAACAAAAAGACACCCAATACGTCTTGGACACCACGAATAATGTTCATGAAACCATTGGCCGCATGACCACGCTTAGGTGCCAGGACTTCTTTAACACCACAATCGTCAGACGTGAGAATGTGAAAGCACATAGGCATATCGAGGTCGACAGCGCATTCCCATAGGGCATCATAATCGGCGTGATCATAATCGGCGTAGCCGGGGCGACCGGGCATCATCATGCCAACATGGCCCTGGGCTTTTGCACGCTTGACATCAGCGATGGCAGAATCGACTGACAGCACGGCAGATTGTGCCAAACCAAAGAGGCGATTGGGCACAGCGCCGCAGAAAGTCTCCAACCATCGGTTGTAGGCCTGCATACAAGCATTTTTATATTCAAGATCGGGGTGACCACACATGACCATACCCACAGAAGCATAAATGACTTCTGCACAAACACCATCCTGGTCCTGAACTTCAGCACGAAAGTTCGGGTTCCAGGCAGCATTCGGCAACTCGTCAAACTTGGCATCGCGATACTTGGGTAACTCCGCAGCGGGTACACCTGCGGCGCCTAGCAAAGCCAGTGGGATAATGTCATCAAGACCGGGAATATTAAAAATAGACCCACCAGTGGGTCCATCGATAACGGTTGGTGCGCGATCACGAAATTTGGGGTCAATAAAATCAATATATGTATTGGGCGGCTCGACAATATGTGAGTCCGCTGAAATACCTGGTTTACGAGTAGCCATGTAACCTCCATCTTTTTTTATTTAATTTTTTAGTTTGTGGGACCTGAATCGGTACAGCAAACATCCCTGTAAAGGTATTTACATTTTGCAAACCAGCTTAGTTTCTGTCAAACACTCTTAGTACTTTTCCAACCAATATAGCTTCTTTTTTGTGACCAGAAATTTTGTGGCCTTAGTTTCTCCAGCCAATAAGTCATCAGCGAATGACGATTCTCACTGGCTATCACTATCGGTTTGTCTCGAATAACAACAGCAACTGGCCAAAATCCGTACAGAGAAAAGCCCTTTATAGCGGTAAAAACGCCTAACATGAGCAGCGCCAAGTCTGTACCGCCTTCACACTTAGATACCCCACCTCTCGCTGGTAATAGGCCAGCAGGTAGACACGACCAGCGCCATGGTAAAATGAGTATTTTCTGCCGCTATTGTCCACCTATATATCGCAAGTGGAACTACACTGTACTTGTCAGCGATAAAGGCAGTGCGATGGCGCTTACCAACAAAGGACTGCCCAGGTGCCTCTATCAATTAAACTAAAATTTACGAGTAGTTTTAAAATGAGGGGCGGCCGATTAAACTAGAGCCAATATCAATATTTGTTCGAGCAGACAACAACTTATGCAAGAGAACCAGAAACAGATCCTAATTGAGAATCTGCTCCACATTCTTCGCAATCGCCCTGTTATCACCCCAGATAACAGCGTGCAGAAAACACTCGATGAAAATACCCTGGCCCAGGAATTTTACGCACTCATCAGTGACGCTACTGGGGATAACCACAAATCAGAACAAAAGCAGGTAACCATTTTACTCGCTGATTTACGTGGCTTCAGTGCCATGTCTGAGAAACATACGGCCAAAGAGTTAATCGATCTACTTAATCGCTATTTCCACAAAATGAGCGAAATCATCCTTCACTACGGCGGTACCATTGACAAGTTCATGGGCGACTCGGTGATGGCCCTGTTTGGCGCACCCTCCAGCAACGAGGATGATCTGGAAAGAGCTCTTGCCTGCGCAGTGGAAATGCAGCTAGCAATGAACGATGTGAACGCCACCAACAAAGCCCTGGGGCTACCCAATATTTATATGGGCATCGGCCTCAATACAGGCAAGGTGGTAGCCGGCAATCTTGGCTCCAAACTGCACAGCGAGTACACGGTGATTGGCAACGAAGTTAATCTCACCTCCCGCATTGAAGCCCATAGTTTGCGCGGGCAAATCATGCTCAGCGAGAGCACTTACGACCTTGCTGCAGAATTCGTCACCATTGGAACCATCAATGAGGTACTGGTCAAAGGCCGCTCCCAAAGCGTTCGTCTTTATGAATTATTATCGACAAGCCGGCCAAAGTTGCTGGAAGTACCGCAACGGGAAATACGTAAAAGCCCACGCATCGCGGTCAATATGCCCCTTAATTTTCAAACAGTGGCGGGCAAAACCGTGCAGGCCGAAGAGTACGAAGGGCACATTAACAACATCAGTTATAATGGGATGATGGCTGTTCTACCAATGCCTATACAGCCCAGCGCCGAAATCAAAATTCACTTCACGCTGTCGATGATGTCCAATCAAACGAGTGAAGTGTATGCCAAAGTACTGCACGTTCAGGAACTAGATAAGCAGTTTTACTGCCAGTTGGAGTTTACTTTTATTGATGATGAGGCACAGCGGGAACTAAAAGACTTTATCGACCGTATCATCGAAAGTAATTAAACACCACTGCGCCTGCTGAAAACCGCGACCGCGAGATCAAAGCGCATACCAGTGTGGGTGGCCCCTATACTGGCGCACCTAGCGACTCATACACTAAAGACCTTGATGACCACTAATATTCCCGTTCCGGACACGTTAATTTCAACAGACGTAACATAGAGGACAACCCGGAAGCGATGCTGCAAAAAGGGCTGCAAATCAAGCGTGTAGCACTGCTATAAAGGTCAGGACCGATCTGAATGCGTTATTGCTAAACGCCCAACGCAGCAACCCCTCAACCAATGGTTCGACAATCGATACCTTCGTGTCAGGGGTTATAGAAAGGGGATTGTGGGCAATTCATAATAGGGAGCGATGAAAGAAAGTCGCTAATAAGAAAAAGAAGGCTCAACCACTAAACTGAACATACTGGCGCGCTATAGGGACAACATCCAGGTAAAATTCCATCAGCCGCTTTGAATCAACGGGTGCAGTCAATGCATCATCCGCAAGACTATCTTCGCAATAATCAACAACCATATTCAACACCTTACCCAACTCACCAGAGCCGTCGAGCAGAGCCTCTCTAAGGTCATCGCCAATGGGCAACTCTTCTAGGGCGCTGTGTAGAGGAATGCCCAACAGTGCGTCAAGCCGCGAAAATAGGCCCACCATAAAATAAGTGCCCTTTTCGGAGTTTTTATCCAATTCGACCGCCAGTGCCTCACACATGAGAGCACGCACCAAAGCAGATTCGAGAATATCGCCATTATCTTCGCTAAAACTACCGGCCATCACTACATGCACAAGACGAACAAGCGTATCGAGACCGAGGATAAAAACAGTCTCATCAATCGAGGTGATTTCTCGCTCAAAACTATACATAGCTGAGTTGACATAGCGCAGCAATTTATAACTCAGTGCTACATCATGTGAGATTAATTCGGTTAGTTTACTGACCTCAACATTCGACTGATGCAGTTTATTAGCAATCTCTACTATAGTGATTTGATTACCACTTATTTTTCTTCCGCTAACAAGTTTAGGCTTAGAAAAGTAGTAGCCCTGAAATAAATCAAAACCCATCGCCAGGCACTGCTCGGCTTCACTTTCTGTCTCAACCTTTTCTGCCAGTAACTTCACACTATATTTCTTGAGCTGAGCAATTTTATTAGTCAATTGCTCTATACCAATATCAGCCACATCCAGTTTAATGATGTCGACTATTTCAAGGTAAGGTTCATGCAGGGGATCAAAAATATAATCATCGAGGGCTAAGGTGTAACCCCGTTTTTTTAAGGTCAAAAGGGCGTCTATTACCTCATCATCAGGCTCCACATGCTCCAGAAT
>JBFHDT010000223.1:0-4413 GCA_041584575.1 Porticoccaceae bacterium | reverse complement strand
GTCAAGGCTTCGACTATTATTATGTGCCTCAGTTCAGTCACCTGTCTTAGAGGCTGGCTCAAGAGTGAATAACCTGGTACGCAACGTCTAAAGGATAAAGTATGTGGAAAGTTGTTGATAGCTGGATTAACCGCTATTTCGCTGATGAAGAGGCGGTGTTACTGGTTCTGCTGATAGCTTTCACCTTGCTGGTCATCGTCACCATGGGGCAGGTGTTGGCGCCTTTTTTGGCGGCGCTGGTGCTGGCTTTCTTGTTGCAGGGGGTGGTGAGTCTGCTCAAGCGCTGGCATTTCCCGCATTTAGTGGCGGTAGTGCTGGTGTTCTGTGCCTTTATTAGCTTGTTTTTTGTGGTGGTGATTTTTCTTTTCCCTATTGTTATTGAGCAAATGAGCCGCCTGTTAAAAGAGGTGCCGGGGATGATTGTGCATTGGCAAGAGGTGGTATTGCTGTTGCCAGAGCGTTACCCCCATTTGATCTCTGAAGCCCGTTTGGCTGAATTTATTGCCTATGTGCAAAAGGAGTCTGCTCAGTTTGCGGAAGCGGCTCTGGGTTTTTCCATGGGTATTTTCCCCGGTGTGATGATGGTGCTGGTTTATTTAGTACTCGTGCCCCTGCTGGTATTTTTCATGCTCAAAGATCGCAGTCAGCTAATGAAAAGTGCTGCTTCGTTATTACCTGATCGTCGTCCGGTGATGAAGTTGGTGTGGAGCGAAATGACCATTCAAATCGCCAACTATGTGCGGGGTAAGGCTATCGAAGTGACGCTAGTGGGGGTGACTACGTATGTCTGCTTTGTGCTACTGGGTGTTAATTATGCGGCTTTGTTAGCTTTAATGGTCGGCTTGTCGGTGGTAATTCCCTATATCGGTGCCGCAGTGGTAACGGTACCGGTGGCCTTAGTGGGTTTATTTCAGTGGGGTTGGAGTGGTGATTTTTTCTGGCTCTTCTTTGCCTACAGTGTTATTCAATTTATTGACGGCAACGTGCTCGTGCCGCTGCTGTTTTCAGAGGCGGTTAACCTGCACCCCATTTTGATTATTCTCGCGGTGCTGGTGTTCGGTGGTTTATGGGGTTTATGGGGCGTCTTTTTCGCCATCCCATTGGCGACCCTGGTCAAGGCGCTTTATAACGCCTGGCCACGCAATGAATCGCCAGAGCTGTTGTCTGATTAATTTGATGATTTGTTTATTCGGTTTCGACCCTCTTGTGAACAGCTTGTAGACTGCCCCTGGACTTTTTCTATGCCGCTTATTAATACGATGCATGCATTTTTTGTTGTCACCCTACTGTTCATTAGTGCTCTAGTTGAGGCTGGTGATGGGGTGGATACAACGCGCTGGTGGCAAGAGGGCAGTGCTAGTGAGGGTGGCGAGGTGGCTGTGCTGCGCAGCCCAAATGATGAGCGTCAATACCGCTATTTTCAGCTCGAGAATAAAATGAAAGTGCTGCTGATTTCCGACGCGAAGGCGGAAAAGAGTGCAGCTTCACTCAACGTTCATGTGGGCAGTTTCCAAAATCCCGTCGAACGAGAAGGCCTGGCTCACTTTCTTGAGCACATGCTGTTTTTAGGGACCGAGAAATATCCTGAGGCCGGTGAATACCAGGCTTATATTAGCGAGCACGGTGGCCAGCACAACGCCTATACCAGTCTTGAGCAGACCAATTACTTCTTTGATGTTGACTCGGCTTATCTCGTCGACACTCTAGACCGCTTTGCGCAGTTTTTTGTTGCGCCACGTTTTGATGCCAAATATGTCGACCGCGAGCGCCATGCAGTCGATTCTGAGTACCAGCTAAAAATTAAGGACGACAGCCGCCGCGAATGGGACGTTTTATCGGAGCTGCTCAACCCGAAGCATCCGCTGGCGAAATTCTCCGTCGGCAATTTACAAACGTTGGTTAATGATGATGAACGTCCCATAAGGCCCGATTTGCTCGCCTTCTACCAGCGCTATTATTCGGCTAACTTGATGACTCTGGTGGTGCTTGGTAAGGAGCCATTGGACCAGCTTGAGGCTGCTGTAAAAGCGCGCTTTAGTGCGGTGGTCAATCGCAATACACAGGTCGATATCTCGGGTGAGCCGCTCTTTGCCGGTGACCTGCCCTTGCAGGTGATGATTACACCGGAGAAAGAAAAGCGCGAATTAAGCCTGTTATTTCCTATGCCATCTGCCAAAAGCTATTGGCGCCAGGGGCCGCTGTTGTTTCTTGGCCATTTGCTGGGAGGAGAAGGCGAAGGTAGTTTTCTCGCCGCGATGAAGGCGCAGGGGTTGGTTGAAAGCTTGAGTGCAGGCCCAGCCTTTGATTCCCGCGAAGGGGCGGCTTTCGCTATCACCATTGGTCTCACGCCTCAGGGCATTGTTAAGCGCCAGCAGGTACTTGATGTGTTTTACCAATGGCTGAGCTTGACCGTCGAGCAGGGTATTGCGGCCTGGCGCTATGATGAATTGACCGAGCTGCAGCACAGTGCTTTTCGCTTTTTGGAAAAGAGTGCGGCCTCATCTTATGTGCAAGGTCTTAGCGTTGCCCTACAAGCGTATCCACCACAAGAAGTGTTGCGCGGTCATTTTTTATACGACGATTTTGATGCGGCTTTAATCAAAAAATTTGCTAGCTACTTGCGTCCCGATAACGCTTTGGTGAGCTGGGTGGCGCCGGAGCTGGCGATCGGTGATAAAGCTTCTCGATGGTATGGCGCCCCTTATAAGGTACAGGCTGGGAGTGAGAATACGTCGCCATCATCTTTGGCCGGCGAATTGAGCCTGCCGAAGGCGAATATTTTTTTACCAACTCGCTTTCCCCTCAGTGGCAAAAATGGTGATCAGGTAAACCCAGTACGCCTTCCGCTAGAAGGGGCTGAAAATGTTGAGCTTTGGTATTACGCTGACACTCAATTTGCCAGTCCACGGGCGAGTTATTCAGCGCAACTCGCCATTCCCGCTATGTCGAGCTGCCGGTCGGAAGCGATGACTGAGCTGTATATCGCCCTTGTTGAAGATCAACTTGATGCCAGTTTGTACGCTGCTCGTCTGGCGGGCCTCAATTATGACCTGTCGCGTTGGAGTAATGGTATTGCGATTACTATTGCTGGCTACGCTGATAAACAGCCGGTGTTATTGGACCGTATACTCGAAGTGATGGCCAGACCCGATTGGGATGAGACGCGTTTTCAGCGAGTTAGAGAACAGTTAGTGCGCGAGGGCCGCAATAGCTTGAAACAGTGGCCTATACGTCAGGTATTCGCTGAGATTGACCCCCTGTTACGGGGTAATTGTCGTGTTATAGGTTTGGCTGAACAGCTTGATACAGTGAGCATCAGCGAAATGAAAGACTTCGCTGATGCTTTGTTCAATAAGGGGCATGGGCTATTTTATGCCGGCGGGGTGCTGGGTGCTGATGTGGCAAAGGGAATGGCATTGAGCATTCTCAATAGCTTGAAGCTGGGTAGTGATGGCGATGTCGAACTTGATTATTCGGTTCTTAAATTAAAGCCCGCAAAAGAGGCTTGGTTGCGGCAGATCCCTGTCGAACATAGTGACAGTAGTGCCGTACTGTATATTCAGGGCGACACTGACAGCCTACGGGAGCGCGCTCAGGTGGCAGTATTGGATGCCATGATGTCAGCGCCGTTTTACAGTGATATGCGCACTGAGAAAAAGCTCGGCTATGTGGTCGGTAGTGGTTTGGCTCATCGCCAGCGTGTACCTGGCCTAATGTTCTATATTCAATCGCCGGTTGTCAGTGCGCAACAATTACGCGCTGAAATAGAGGGTTTTATCACCGACTTTGGCAAGGTGATTAAGGGTTTGAGCGAGGAGGAGTTAGAGCGCTATCGTCGTTCGGTGCTGGTCAATATTGAAGAGGCGCCAAAAAGCCTGGCAGAGCTGAATGCGCGTTACAGAGAGTCGCTACAACTGGGTTTTGAGCACTTTGATTTCAGGTCGCAGCTAGCCAGTCAGGTACGGACTGTTAGCCGGGTGAGCTTGCTCGATGCTTATCAGCGTTTATTTGAGGCTAGTAGCAGGGCGCTATGGGTGACAACGCTGGATGACGGCGATAAAAAAGGTCTCGCTCTGGGTGTTGATCATCAAGTATTGAAGGCGGAGAGTGGGATCTATTATCATTACCCGCAATAAAATGTAGTTAATTTATCTTTATAGCTGTTTGTAAATAAACAATTATTTTTTTATTGGCTTATTTTTCGCGCTTTCAATGACATCTGTTGAGGTGTTTGTGTAAATTTACTACAATGTCGATCTTGTTGTGAATTAACACTAAAAGTTAGTAAGTTTGCTGTATCTTCGATTAGTGATATTGTGAACGAGCCATGCCAATAGGTAATACTAGAGAGCCCCACTATGAGTGAGCAGGATCAGAGTCTGGTAAAAATAAAGGAATGGGTTGATGAAGACC
>JBFHDT010000222.1:0-4423 GCA_041584575.1 Porticoccaceae bacterium | reverse complement strand
GCTAGCGAGTGCAAAAAGATCAACTACCCCAAGCCCGATGGCAAGCTCAGCTTTGACAAACCTTCGTCGGTGTTTTTATCGAATACCAACCACGAAGAAGACCAGCCCTGTCATCTGAAATTAACGGATGACAGCATCCCCTTGGCCAAAAACCTTCCTTTATACGATGAGCCCGCTCAGCGCTATTGCCCAGCCGGTGTTTACGAGGTTTTGGAAAACGAAGCGGGTGAAAAAACATTTCAGATTAATGGTCAGAACTGCGTGCACTGTAAAACGTGTGATATTAAAGACCCCGCGCAAAATATTACTTGGGTAACACCTGAAGGTACTGGCGGGCCGAACTACCCGAACATGTAAAATCTACAAAAGCTGACGCGAGCCCGAACAAATTTTTTTAGATTTGTTCGGGCTTTTTATTACGACAAGGGTAATTTGTTGACCCTTTAAAACGTATAGCCTCAATAAAAAAGCTGAGCCCTTATTTGTGATAGAGGCTTTCATTTACTCACTCGTGAAACATCACTTCCAACGTTGCTTCTAAGACGCGCCTTTTACTCACAGGTCTGCAGTTCTTAAATAATTAGCAGTCGGGGAAGGTTGTCATGGCTTACTCACGGTTTAACTTGAAAGGCTTTGTTTAATAAGTCGATAGGGAAAACAATAGTATTACTGCGCTCATTGGCAATTTCAGTTAAGGTTTGCATATAGCGAAGCTGTATGGCCTCCGGTTGTTTTGCCAAAGTAACGGCAGCCTCTAAGAGTTTTTCAGATGCCTGCATTTCCCCTTCAGCATGAATCACTTTCGCCCGTCGAGTACGTTCGGCCTCGGCTTGTTTTGCGATGGCACGGATCATACTTTCATCAAGATCGACATGCTTAATTTCCACATTGCTGACCTTGATGCCCCAAGCATCGGTCTGTTCATCGAGTATCGCTTGTACGTCAGTATTGAGTCGCTCTCGCTCTGACAACATTTCATCTAATTCGTGTTGACCCAATACCGAGCGAAGTGTGGTCTGGGCTAGCTGACTGGTTGCCGCGTAAAAATCTTCAACCTGAATAATTGCTTTCTCTGGGTCAATCACACGAAAATAAACCACCGCATTCACTTTTACCGAAACATTATCGCGCGAGATGACATCCTGACTGGGCACATCCATAACCACGGTACGCAAATCAGTTCTCACCATTTGCTGTATGCCGGGGATAATAATGATGAAACCAGGCCCCTTGACTTTCCAGAATCGCCCGAGTAGAAACACGACGCCCCGCTCGTATTCACGAAGAATTTTTATGGCGCTGGCAATAAATAAAATAGCCAAAACTATTATGGTGTAGATCGGATATTCGATCATCGTGATACTCCTTGCTTTGTGAATAGATCTATCAGATGGCACTCTGTAAAAACCAACACGTTTGTCTATTTTGCCCGGTTTTTATTTATAGTACTGACTGCTCACTCTCCAGGGGTCCAACGTCAAGCGTTAGACCATCAATGGCCTTAATTTTAACGTTTTGGCCTATGTGTAAAGGCTTGTCGCTACGCGCACGCCAACTTTCGCTGTGTACGGATACCATCGCGAGTCCGCCATCGAGTAAACGGCTGACAGTCGCAATTTGGCCAATCATTTGTTCTAACCCGCTAACGACAGGCCTCTTCCGCGCTCGCAAAGCCAAACCCAGCACCAGGGAGAAAACCAGCGCTGTTACCACCGCGAAAGTCAGGATTACCGAAAGATAAATTGTGAACGCGGGCTGCTGCGTATCCATTAAAACAATAGAGCCGATAACAAAAGCGACGAGCCCACCAAGACCCAACAAGCCAAAACTAGGCTGAAAAGCCTCTGCCACCATAAGAACAACACCAAGTAAAATTAAGCCCATGCCCGCATAGTTGACCGGTAAAAGTTGGAATGAATAAAGCGCCAACAACAAGCAAATAGCGCCAACGGTACCGGGTAAAATCCCGCCCGGATTGTAAAACTCGAGTATCAAGCCATAGATGCCGATCATCATTAAAATGTAGGCAATATTCGGGTTGGTAATGACACTGAGTAAGCGGCTGCGCCAATCGGGCATAAGCTCAATTATCGACAGGCCGTTGGTGTGCAAAGTTTGCTCGTGATTGAGTACCCGCACCTTGCGCCCATTGAGCTGGGCTAACAAATCGTTGATATCATCCGCCACTATGTCGACGACATTAATCTCTAGCGCTGCGTTTGCAGGTAGGCTCACTCCACTACGTACCGCCTCTTCGGCCCAGTCCGCATTGCGGCCATGCAGAGCTGCTAGGCCGCGTATATAAGCGGCAGCATCGTTTATGATTTTATGCTTCATGGCATCACCTGGTGCTTGCTCGGCAGGTTCACCCTCTTCGCGCTCCTCTTGTTTTCGCTCCATAGCCGGTAGCGAAATACCACCAATCTGTACCGGTGTGGCAGCACCGAGATTGGTGCCAGGTGCCATCGCTGCAATGTGGCTAGCATATAAAATATAGGTACCTGCACTGGCAGCCCGGGCACCGGTGGGCGAGACATAGGTGGCCACAGGTATTGATGAGCTAGTGATGGTTTTAATAATGCCGCGCATAGCCGTGTCAAGGCCGCCGGGTGTGTCGATACGGATAATGATTAAGCTGGGTTCTTCTTCCACGGCATCTTGAAAAGCGCGATGCAGATAGTCTTCCGTCGCTGGACCTATAGCGCCTTCAATAGATAAAAGTAGAGCCTGACCGGGTGACGCGTAAGCGGTGTTCCAGACTAGCGCCAAACTGTAGAATAAGGTGATGTAGCAAACCTGTACGGCGAAACCAGAGAGGGATAAAAGAGCTTTTAAAGTAGCCATGTAATACTCTTTATCGTCATCATGAAGAAATGAATAATATTGGCGTTATTGCGACTTTATTCGCTATCACTTAATGGGTATAGCCCCATAAGCCGGCACTAGCAAGTACATTCGGTTTATAAGTTATACATCAATGCTATGGATCATTGTGCGTTAGAACAGAAAAATAAAACGGTATTATGGACAGATCAAACAGCTTAGCTCGGGCTTTTAATAATTCCATAGCGTTCCAGATAGGATCAACGATGAATAAAATTGAAGTGCTGGAAGTGGATATTACTCAGCTTGAGGTCGACGTCATTGTCAATGCGGCGAACAGCTCGCTCCTCGGCGGTGGCGGTGTTGACGGTGCTATTCACGCTGCCGCTGGGCCAGCATTACTTGAAACCTGCAAAACCTTAAACGGTTGTGACACAGGTATGACGAAAATCACCCCAGGTTTTGCGCTGCCAGCCAAGTACATTATTCACACAGTGGGCCCTATATGGCGCGGTGGCCGAAATAACGAGGCACAACAACTGGCTGCCTGCTATATCAACTCACTTAGTCTGGCGGTAGATCACAGGCTACGTACGGTTGCCTTCCCCGCTATCAGCTGTGGGGTTTACGGTTATCCGATAAGTGAGGCATGCCAAATTGCCATAAATGAAGTTGGCAATTTTCTAATTCAGGATAATACAATCGAAAAAGTAATTTTTTCTTGCTTCAATTACGCTGTAAAAACAGCGTTGTTAGACGCTGTTTCAAAAAGGTAACTCAGCCTTTATTTAGGGTTTTTTATGTTATTCGTTTCGATAGCGCCTTGCTTAGCTACGCACAGATAAGCATTTCTTAGGGCTCGTAATACAGGGTAGATAGCACGCGAAAAAAATCTATAGCGCAATAAGCTATGGTGCAAACCGACAACCCCTGCAGAAGTCCCGTATTGTTTTGCAAGTAGTGTCAAGGCGCTGGCACCTTGAAACACCACACTATCTTTAATCACTACAATGCCGGTATTAATATCAATGCCCTTATCGGTGAGCTGCCTGACAAGCTCAGGCGCGCGGCGCGCATTAGCTTTGTTTAACTCTGGGTGGTTCTGTCCGTCCTTGCTGTCAAGGCTGGCCACATAGGCACGACAAAATGGACACTGTCCATCGAAGACAACGCAGGTCGCCTTCTCTTTTAGCTCACCTTCGCCTCTCACCCTCTAACAGCTAACCCCGGTGCCACGAAGTCCGCAATAGCCATTGGGCACTTTGGCCAGATACTGCTGGTGGTAGTCTTCGGCATAATAAAACGTTGGGGCGTCGTTTATCTCGGTGGTGATGGCCGAAAAACCCGCTGCCTGAAGCGCAGCTTGATATTTAACACAGCTCGCCTGCACTTCTGCCAGTTGCTCGGCGCCATAACAATAAATAGCTGAACGATACTGGGTGCCTATGTCCCCACCCTGGCGCATGTCCTGGGTGGGGTCGTGGGCTTCCCAAAAGATTTTCAGTAAATCGGCGAGACTAATTATGGCTGGGTCAAAAACCACCAGCACGACTTCCGTGTGTCCGGTGCCACCACTGCAAACTTCTTCGTAAGTAGGGTT
>JBFHDT010000221.1:0-4432 GCA_041584575.1 Porticoccaceae bacterium | reverse complement strand
CCGATATATTGGTAAGCCATTTCTTCGGCGCGGTCGGCGCTTTCGTCGCAGTAAGTCCAGCCACCGAGAATAGGGGCGGGGGCTTCTTCACCGTTGACTTCGCGGTAAATGGCGCGATAGTCGTTCATTTCTTTTTCGACATGGTCCCAGGGTTTCTGCGGAATAATCAAAATACCGACACCCAGCTCGGCCATGATTTTAGACGATTCGGGAGAGACGGCAGCCGCATAGGTACGGCCTTTAAAGGATTTGTAGGGCCGGGGACGGATTTCGCGACGTGGCTGTTTAACATACTTACCATCAGCTTCGCAGAAGCCGGTCTCGAGACCGTCAAGAATCATGGTGGCGGCTTCAGTGAAGGTCTCGCGACTGGCGTTCATGTCTTTGCCAAAGCCTTCAAATTCAACACGGCCCAAACCACGCCCGACACCGAGAATCATGCGGCCATTGGACATGTTGTCGAGCATAGAGACTTCTTCAGCGACGCGCATGGGGTCGTGCCAGGGAAGGACGATAACCATAGAGCCCAGACCGAGGTCGGGGTTGCGGCCAGCCCAGTAAGAAAGATACTGGGTCACATCGGGGCACATGGTGTAGTCAGTAAAGTGGTGCTCAACACCCCAGATAGATTGAAAGCCGAGCTCACTGGCTAAATCGCCCATGCGCAGGTCGTTGGTGTAGACCTCGTGGTCTGTCATATTAGGGTCTACGCCCTGAAAAATTAAAGATAATCCTACGTCCATTTTTGTTTCCTCTGTCGGTTAGTTAATTGTTTTGGCTTTTATATCTAGATAAAAGCTCTTGGAGTTCTGTGTCAATAAAAGGCATTGATGGGTGCCTTTTATTGGTTAAACATTCTCAGACTGCCATCAAGACGGATGACTTCGCCGTTAAGCATTTTATTGCAGCATATATCGCGCACTAATGCACCGAATTCATCCGGTTGGCCGAGGCGTTTCGGAAAGGGGACTTCCTTGATAATTTCATTCCACAGTTCTTCGGGTACGGTCTTGGTCAAGGGTGTTTCAAAGGCGCCGGGAGCGATGGTCATCACGCGGATGCCGTATTTGGCCAGGTCCCGTGCCATTGGCAAGGTCATACCGATAACACCGGCTTTTGATGCGCCATAGGCGACCTGTCCCGCGGGGGATTCATAACCAGCAATGGAAGCAACGTTGATGATAACGCCGCGCTCACCATCATCGTCCAGTGGCTCGGCGTCAATCATTTGCTTGGCGGCAAGGCGGGCACAACTAAAGGTGCCGGTGAGGTTGACGTTAAGCATGTGCTGAAAATCGTCGAGGCTGTGAATACCCTTACGGCTGGCCGTTTTGGCAATCACATCGACACCGGCAGCGTTGAGCAGTACGCGCACGGGGCCAAGCTCTGTTTGTATTTTTTCAAAGGCGGCGAAGACACTCGCTTCATTAGCAACATCACAGACAATGGCTGTTGCCCCCAGACTGTTTGCTGTTGCCTGGGCCAGACTTTCATTGCGGTCGAGAATAACGACCTGAGCGCCAGCTTCGCTAAGTACGCGGGCAGCGCCTGCGCCTAACCCCGATGCGCCACCGGTAATGGCGACGATTTGATGATTGACGTCCATTGATAAGCCTCTTGTATTTAAATAATTTATTGTATTTAGACGATTTATTAAAGAGTTGTCATAAAAATCAAAAAACCCGAACGCAAAAGCAGTCCGGGTTTTTGTTTTGCGATACGTCAGCTAGTGAGCTAGCCGGGCATTTTTAGATGGCGAGTGACAAACCGCCATCCATTACAATAATGGAGCCAGTAATAAAGCTAGATGCCTCACTTGCTAGCAATACCGACATTCCCTCGAAGTCCTCGGGCTGGCCGTAGGTGCCGGTTGCTGTTTTTGATACAGCAAAGTCAACGAGAGGGACCTTGTTTTCGCCTTCACAGGGCATCATTTCAGTGTTAACCAGGCCGGGTAACAAGGCGTTAACCGTAATACCGTGTTTCCCCCAGCCCTGGGCCAGGCTCTGCGTCATGTGGTCCATGCCGCCTTTGGCCGCTGCGTAGTGCACCAGTTTGCCAAAGCCAAGCTTAGTGATAATAGAGCCAACGTTGACGATTTTGCCGCCGCCCGCTTTAACCATATGAGGGAAGACAGCTCGGCAAGTGAGGAAGCAGGAAGTCAGATTGATGGCAATAAAGTTGTTCCACTCTTCGAGAGTCATGCTCTCGGCGGGGATGCCCCAGCTGATGGCTGCGTTATTAAAGAGGATGTCGATGCGCCCGTAGTGCTCGGCAACGGCAGCAACCATATTGTTAACATCGTCTTCTTTCGATACATCGCACTGCACACCGAGGGCAGTTGCTCCGTTGCTTTCAAGGACTGATACGGCGTTATTAATTTTGTCCTGGTTGCGACCAACTATGGCAACCTTGGCGCCAGCTTTGGCCAGGCCTCCGGCAATACCCAGCCCGAGTCCACCGTTGCCACCGGTGATAATGGCGACCTTGCCCGTTAAATCAAATTTGCTATTCATTTACTTATCTCCAAAAAACACTACGCCATGCATTGGTCTATTGCATTTTTGCGTAATGGTGAATCCTGTAAGGTTGGGGAATAAACCTGTTTGTGGTTTAAATACCCAGGGTCATGCCGCCATCGGCAACGATGATGGAGCCAGTGATAAATTTAGAGGCTTCACTCGACAGTACCAGTGACAAACCTTCGAAATCATCGGGCATACCGTAGCGGCCCACCGGCGTTTTCTTGGTGATGTAATCGACCACCGGACCAATTTTGTTTTCGCCGAAGCAGGGCATCATCTCGGTGTGTACCAGGCCGGGAAGAATAGCGTTAACTTGAATGTTGTCCTTGCCCCAGGCCAGCGCCAGGCTTTGGGTCATATGGTCCATGCCGCCTTTCGCCGCTGCGTAGTGCACCAGTTTGCCCATGGCTTTTTGAGTGATAGCAGAGCCAACGTTAATGATTTTACCGCCACCCACTTTAACCATTTCAGGGTGCACTGCTTTAGAACAGAGAAAGCAAGATGTCAGGTCGATAGCAATAAATTGATCCCAGTCTTCTATGGTCAACTTCTCGGGTGCAACGCCCCAGCTAATAGCCGCATTATTAAAAAGAATATCAACGCGACCGAGTTGCTCAACAGTTTCGGCGACCATACGGTTGACGTCATCTTCTTTAGAAACATCAGCCTTTACGCCGATAGCAGTGGCACCGATTTCTTTCATCTCGGCGACAGCTTTATCAATTTTTTCCTGGTTGCGGCCAACAAGGGCTACTGCGCAACCTTCAGATGCCAGACCTTTGGCAATGCCGAGGCCAAGGCCCCCGTTGCCGCCAGTAATAATGGCTACTTTTCCTGTTAAATCAAAACACTTCACGGGTGTACCTCCAATCGTCTTACATGGTCAAAATGCATAAAAGCTAGTTGGCGAGATCTCTCGCCGATGCTGTTGGTCTTGTTAAAAATGAGGCAGTGATTAACCCCGGGTAATATTTTTGTTTTCTGTCACTTTCCGCCTTGTTGTATCGTTTTTTGACACATAGGCTTTTTCAACATCGCGATACTCGCATTTTTCTTGTCGAAAAGGAAATTATTTTTACCAATTGGTAACATTGTGGCCTCTATTTTTGAGTCAATTGATTGACGTTTCTTGAGAAGTTTGGAGATGACCCTTAGGCGACTTGTCGCTAGAAAAGTGTATGGGCACTATTTATGTCGTCATTTCTAGATATTCTTAACGTTATTTTTAGGATAAAAAACATATGGTTATCTTTTATTTCTTATGTTGTTAATAGGTTTATGCTTGGTCTTTTCTCTGTCCTGTAATTACACCAGTTAGGTGTTGTCGCCAGTCTGTTTTTAGAGATTTGTAATGCGCTTAGTGATCAATAGAGCGCTTACCCAAGCTTTATTAACCCTCTCTTTTTTGAGCTCGTGATGCCGATTAGGAGTCCAGTGTGAATCAGCAGTAACCTACTTGTTGGGGGCTGTAAAGACAGTCAAGGTCAGTATACTTTCAATACGGGGCTGGTTCGCAGCCGTGTTTAGGTTCTGGTTATGATCAGAATAAGAGCCTCTAGCTACTTTCATGTCAATCAGTTGCCAGAAATTGATGTGAGTTTGCAACCTGTATTTTCTGTTTAGCTTTATTGTATAGTTTCAAGCTGCCTTGTAATGGTGGTCATAGCGATGAGTTATATTCCTTGTAAGATTTGTCGTGTATTAAAAACCTGATGTTAAATATAAAAAAGGAAGGGAAGCCATGAGCACATACCGTCTCGATACAGTTGATGAATACGGCCATCAACCCACCACAGATAGCAATTTCAACGAGAGTGTTTATCTTAACGGCTGGGACCCCGAACAGAAGATGGGCTTATGGATGCGCTTGGGCAATCGTGTCAACGAAGGTCACGCGGAGCTTTCTG
>JBFHDT010000220.1:0-4433 GCA_041584575.1 Porticoccaceae bacterium | reverse complement strand
TGCAGCGCACGGACACAGTCAACCCAACGTACCGGGCTATAAATTTGCTCGATCATTAACGTTTTGATCGCCTCCGGATCATCTTCTGTCTGAGCGTGAACATTGTGTACCAACGGAATTTGCGGCGCGCTAAACGTTACTTCGCCAATATCACAAGTCAACTTATCAGCCGCCGGTTTCATCAACAGGGTATGGAAAGGAGCACTCACGGGCAGGGGCATTGCTCTTTTTGCCCCAGCATCCTTGCACAGAGCAATCGCTCTTTCCACCGCTGCACTAACGCCGGCAATCACTACCTGACCGGGGGCATTAAAGTTCACTGCGGCGACTTCTTCGCCCTGACTTGCCTGTTCACAACAAGCGGCGAGCTGAGCGTCATCCAGGCCTAATATTGCTGCCATCGCGCCCTGTCCTGCAGGCACCGCTGCCTGCATATAGGCACCGCGCAGACGTACCAAGTTAACAGCATCGCTAAACTCTACAACACCTGCGCACACCAGTGCCGACCACTCACCCAAGCTGTGGCCCGCCACCGCAACAGGCCTGGCACCCTGCAAGTGTTGCCAAATTCGCCAGATCGCCACGCTTGAGGTCAATAGTAGCGGCTGGGTGGTCTCAGTCAGATTGATTTCTTCCTGAGTACCTTGCTGTGCCAGCTTCCAGAGATCGTAACCGAGTACATCTGAAGCTTCGGCAAAAGTCTGTTCAACCAGAGGGTACGCTTCGGCAAGCTCCGCCAACATGCCAATTTTCTGTGAGCCCTGCCCCGGGAAAACAAACGCGAGCTTTGGATTTTGCATAAAAAATGACCCCTTAAAATACTTGCTTTATTTAGCTAACCAACCAGCAAATAACGCCCACAAAAAAACTTCCCGAGCAGGTGTTTATACCCATTCAAGGAAGTTTTTTATTCTTGCGGTCAACCACTAACTCAGTTGACCTGAACAAAGACTTTTTTAGTCGTCGTTACCCATATCCATAACTTTACGACCACGATAAAACCCATCGGCTGTCACGTGATGACGGATATGTTTCTCGCCAGTCACGGAATCAACTGAAAGGGCTGGGCCATTACCCAGAGCATCATGTGAACGACGCATGCCACGACGTGAACGTGTTTTACGACTTTTTTGTACGGCCATTGTTCTCTCCTGAAAGCCTGTCTATGACAAACTTGTTTCTTACATACTTAACTTACAAAATTGGCAGTACTGGAATTCGTCCCACTCCGCCATTTAACTCGCTAATTAGAAAGCTACTCACTCTCTTTATCCGTTGAATCCGCTTTAGTAGCCAGCTTCAAACTCCCCAAAACAGCAAAGGGGTTTTTCTTCTCTGCCACCGGCTCCACAAAGTCGCCAGTCGAATATTGTCCTTGTGCTAAACAGTCTGCCTGATCGTGATAAGAGACAATCGGCAGTGCTAGCAGTAAATCTTCTTCGACCGCTTCGTAGAGGTCTGCCTCACCATCTTCATCCAACAACCAGCCTTCGCAATCCTTTGGCAGGTTTTCAAGTTGCATCTCACTAATGACGATGGACAGGTCCATTTCGGCGTGTAAATCGTAATCAAAGGCCGATAGACAGCGCTGACACTCAACAGAAACCAGTGCATTGAACTCACCGGTTACTACGCGATAACCACTTTCATCGCGAAAAAAATCAATTTTCGCAGTCACTTCACGCTGAATTGACACCACAGCAGCCGACAGGCGGGGCAGTTCCTCTGGCATAATAACGCCACTGTAACTTGCACTCTGCGTACACGCTTTCAGGGCATCTACCCTACGAGGTATTACACTGGTTTTCGAGGCAGTCGACATAGGCGCGCAATTCTAGGGATACGGCCTTGATCTGTCAAAGAAAATTGCATATTTTTACACCCCGTCGTGAGCACCGCGGCACAACCTAAGTGACGAAGAAACGCCCACTCCAAAGATGAAACTACTACTCGCCTCATCCTCCCCCTACCGACGTCAATTACTTTCGCGCCTGCATATCCCTTTCGACTGGCAGGCCCCAGACGTCGATGAACAAGCCCTGGCTGGGGAAAAACCTCAGGCACTAGCTCTGCGCCTATCATCCCGCAAAGCCCAGGCGCTGTCTGTAGATCATGGCGAGCACCTGATTATTGGCTCAGACCAGGTCGCGTCCTGGCGAGGACAGAGCATCAACAAACCTGGCGACTACTCTAATGCTTTTAAGCAACTTCAGGCTCTATCCGGGCAGCGCGTCGACTTCTATACAGGCCTTTGCGTTCTGAACAGCATAACTGGACGAAGTATCGCCGATACCGTCACCACTGAAGTGGTATTTCGCCAACTTAGTGATAACGACATCGACAAATATTTAAGGTGCGAGCAACCCTATGATTGCGCCGGCAGTTTTAAAGCCGAGGGCTTAGGCATTAGCCTCTTCGAGAGAATTAGCAGCGACGACAACACCGCGATTATCGGCCTACCCCTGATTCGCCTGCGCAAAATGCTCGAAGAGTTTGATTACCACATTCTAGAAAACCTCAGTTGAGCTAGATTTGTAGCTAACGAAGGCTCAACCAATAGTGCCAGGCAATAGTACAAAATTTTGATCAACAAGGTCTGACACGGCTACGGCGTCAGCCCACTTAAACATTTGCTATATATCCCTTCGGTAAATTCCACAACCGCCTGCTCTTTACTTGCCAGCCCCTCATGCACCGGGTAACCGTAGGCCAAAGCCAGCATTAACTCACCGTCAGCACCGAGTGGTATTAATACTTCAGCAACAGTCTCTCGCGCTGCCCCTGCCTGCCGTGCCTGCATCACTCCCTTTGCCGCGTCACGCAAACCGGCACACGCACCGTCACTATCCGCCGCCACAACAGACAGGCTGTCGACCTGGTTCTCTCTGGAATGACCCCCAATATTCAGCGCATCAGTAATCACAAACATCCCAACAACGCAGGCCCCCACCACCAAGCCGCTAAAGCCCATACGCCTTCTTTGCACCATCCGAAGTAACCTCTTATTAAAGCCAAACACCAAAAAACTCGGCACAGGCCGAGTTTCTAAGCAACTTAGTCGAATCTTACTACCGTTAATCAAGGAGGGCGACTTTGTGTGATAAAGCGCAACCACTATTACACTAGCGCAAAAGAAGCTGCCATCAACCGGGGCCACCTCAACCGCTAGCTAAATATCAAACACTAAAGAGTCTTAGAGTTCGCGTAGCAAGCTCGCGTTGCAGGCCGGTGCGAAAAAACCGTTAACACCCACTTTTGGAGTAGTACATCTAGTACTGTCATCGCATCGTCACCCTTTAATAAGTGCATCGGCAACTGTGTAGCAATAACAGCCATCACCCGCTTACAAAAACCAACAGCGCTCCAGCGTTCGGGCCATAAAACCCAGGCCAAGCTCTTTCACCTCTATAGCAAAAATGGTGGCCACTATTTCAGCCTAATCGTCAAAGGAGACAGGCATACACATGAAGGCTATAAATTTCACGCCATCATCAACCAGCTAAGGCTATGACTCTACCCTCTCATTAATCAGAAGCCTGAACTCTCAAACTGATTTCGCACTATCGGCATACGAAGCTATCAAGTCCACCATTAAAGCTGAAGCACCTAAATGAGGTGCTAGAGTTATCTTGACACTAGGATGTTGAGCAGCACAGCTATTGATAATACAAGGTATATCTTCAATTACATGCCGTCCAGAATTAAGAAAGTAGGGTAGAACAGTAATAGACGTTGCCCCATCGGCAATGCACCTCTCAATACCGTCAGGGATCAAGATATCGGCCAACTCTAAAAATGCAGATTTAATAATTCCATATTGATCGCCACAGTTATTTTTAAGCTTTTCAGCCAGATGAATAACCTCATCATTGGACTGTTTGCGTCGACTACCATGCGCAACCAGTAATAATGCGTTCATTATGCAACAATCTCATCATGATTCTTTCCTAGCAAGTAGTAAGTGATACCTAAAGCCAAAATAATACTCGCTAGAGCAAACATATGCATAGGCTCGACAAACTTAAAGTCGATAATGATAACTTTCCTGGCCATTGCCATCATAGCCGTTGCAACGACTAACCTTAACGGGAATACATCAGCCCTTAAGTAAAGCACAATATTTTGGAAAATTTCTATCGCGATTAAAACCGCTAAAAATGCAGCGAAGGTCTTAAATATATCTGACAGGCTCAACAATAAAAAAGGAGGTGCTAACAGCTGGTTGTACATCACATAAAAAACATCAGCCACACCCCAAAAAATGACCACCACCATTAGGACAGCAAGTATTTTTATGGCCACTTTTATGGCCTTATGCAGCATAGAAATTAAAGGGTCGCGGTGCTCGGTAGGCAGTTCATCATGCTGGCTCATGTTTGGTCTCTTTAAAATATATAAGGTAATTACTGATTAACGAAAATTAACGCCGAGGT
>JBFHDT010000219.1:0-4433 GCA_041584575.1 Porticoccaceae bacterium | reverse complement strand
TGGGCGATTGCAGGCCCTCTTCAATATCTGTTTTGTCATTGACTTTGATGTAAGCCAAACCGCGCGCACCGTAGATACTGACAAACTTGGTATAGGCGTCAATTTTTTTGCGGCTCAGTGAATTCCCACCCGGTACTTTTAGCGCGGTAACTCGACCATCGGGGTCGTTAGCCGGCGCAGAAAACACCTTAAAATCGACATCCTTCATCAGATCTTTAACTTCAACCAGCTCTAAAGGAATTCGTAAATCAGGCTTATCGCTACCGAAACGATGCATGGCTTCTGCGTGGGTCATGACCGGGAAGGTGCCCAATTCAACTTTATGCAGCGATGAAAAGAGCTGGCTGATCATGTCTTCTGCGATGGTCATAATTTCAGTATCGCTAACGAAGGAAGCTTCGATATCGATCTGAGTAAATTCAGGCTGGCGGTCAGCACGCAGATCTTCATCGCGGAAACACTTAGCCACCTGGTAGTAGCGGTCAAAACCCGAGACCATTAGCAATTGTTTAAAGAGCTGCGGGGACTGAGGCAGTGCAAAGAACTTGCCCTCGTGGGTACGACTGGGCACCAAATAGTCACGCGCACCCTCAGGCGTTGCACGGGTCAGGATGGGCGTTTCAATATCGAGAAAGCCCGAGTCATCGAGAAAGTTGCGAATCGCTGAAGTTACTTTAGAACGAAAGTACAAGTGTGACTGCATTTCCGGGCGACGCAAATCGAGAAAGCGATGCAACAAACGCACCTCTTCACCCACCTTCGTGTGCTCGTCGAGCTGGAAGGGCGGCGTGTCAGAAGCATTGAGTATTTCAACCTCAGTGGCATAAACCTCAACTTCACCGGTCTTCATCTGCGGATTAATGGTTTCACTGCTTCGCGCGCGCACTCGCCCACTGACTTTCAGCACATATTCACCGCGCACACCATCAGCAGTCGTGAAGTGCTCGCCGCTGTCCGGGTCACAGACAATCTGCACAATGCCCTCGCGGTCACGCAGATCGATAAAAATCACACCGCCATGGTCGCGACGACGATCAACCCAGCCACATAAAGTGACCTCCTGATCTAAAAAGGTAGTATCGAGTAAACCGCAATAGCTCGAACGCATAATGTCTTTTTTCCTAAAAATCGATCTATAAATTAAATGATTGAAACGACGTAATGTGAAAAACCCGCAATCAGCGACTTATTCAATAGTACTTAACTATTACTTGATGCCGGTTTTTTGGCACCCTCCGAGCTAGCCACTTTTTTTGAACTGCCGCTATCACTAGATTTCGAGCTAGCTTTCGAGTCACTTTGAGGGGACCCTCCGCCCGCCAGATTTTTCTTTTTATCGCCGGTTTTAAAATCAGTTTCATACCAACCACTACCGCTGAGGCGAAAAGCACTGGCGGTCACTTGCTTCTTTAAAGCCTGTTCGCCACAGTTGGGGCATTCGGTTAACAAGGCATCGCTGAGCTTTTGCAGGGCCTCGTGGGTCTGATTACAGGACTCACATTGGTATTCATAAATTGGCATCGTCTATTTACTCCACTTCACAAGCCGGACACGGCTAGCACAGCTACTGACCAGGTTAAAAAAACAACTGAAAACCAGCATCTGGAAAGCAACAATTCAGAAAGGGACTGGTTCAAAAAAGGCGCGCATTATACCCCAGCTAGGCAAGCCGCTTAAAGGCGGTCGTGCATCGCTACAGTCGAACAACCAAGAGATAAAGTAATGAACATCATGTTTTTTGCCAAAAAACGCTATTTTATAGGGTTTTCTATTGCCTGAACCCTGCAGATGCTATATATATTGCTAACCGAGGGGCCAGAGGTTTTTATTGGATGAAGTCAGGCCCTCCACGCTGAAATCCATCAAACAATAAACGCAAGGGAAACAACATGGCCGCCAAGAAAGCTCCTGTAAAAAAAGCTCCTGTAAAAAAAGCCCCCGCGAAAAAAGCCGCACCCACTCGCAAAATTGTCGCGATTTCTGATCGCTACACCAAAACCCAACTGCTCAATGAACTCGCCGAAAAGACAGATTTATCGCGCAAGCAGGTCGGCTCGGTACTCGACGAGTTGGGTATTGTGATCGAACGCCACATCAAAAAGCGTGCCGTTGGTGAGTTCACCCTACCCGGATTGCTTAAGATCAAAACAGTTAAAAAACCAGCACGTCGTGCTCGCAAGGGCATCAACCCCTTCACTGGAGAAGAGACGACTTTCGCAGCCAAACCCGCCAGCACTGCCGTTAAAGTGACGGCACTCAAAGGCTTAAAAGATATGGCAAACTGATTCGGTCACCCTTACTTCAGGAAAAGCCCTATCGTCTCAAAAGCCCTTCACTGGAGGGCTTTTTTAATGCTTAATTTTTAATGCAGTGTCTTTTAATTTTGAGACTTGTGACAATACGCTGTTAACTCACAGCGTTGCGATAGACCACTGCAGCTCTACATCTCGGCTCTATCGACGTCTATCTCAATCTTCCCCAGCAAGGCACTGCGCATACTCTCAAGCCGTCGCTCCAGTTCTGAAGCCTCGTACGCTCTCGCCGGTGCAGCCCCCCAAATTGGCCCCGGCCAACTGATATCTGTTTTGAAACGTGCGACATGATGAATATGCAGCTGAGCGACGATATTACCGAGCATGGCGATATTCAGCTTGTCCGGTGAAAACAGCGACGCCAACGTCTCGGCCACCAGTGTCGACTCGGTCAGCAATAATTGCTGTTCAGTCGGCGATAGGTGGTGAATTTCTGTGATTCCCGCCCGTTGTGGCACCAAAATAAACCAGGGATAGTTGCTATCTCGGTGTAGCAACAACAGGCACAGTTCGAATCGACCTACCAACAGCGTATCTTTCTGTAAACGTTCATCGAGTATAAACATCACTACCACCTCCTTTTCTAAACCCATTCTCGTGCTGTACCCAGCGTCGACAGCACCGTAAAATAGCCGTCAAAATACATCAACCACTATTGTTAAACGCCGGAAAATACTTATGCGCGCCAGCCGTTTCCTTATTGCCACCCAGAAAGAAACCCCAGCCGATGCCGAGGTTATCAGTCACCAGTTAATGCTTCGCGCTGGGCTAATCCGCAAACTCGCCTCTGGTCTCTATTCCTGGCTACCGCTGGGCCTACGTGTACTGCGTAAAGTCGAAACCATTGTGCGCGAAGAAATGGATAGCGCTGAAGCACAAGAGGTCTTAATGCCTGTAGTGCAACCCTCAGAATTGTGGCAAGAATCTGGGCGCTGGGAAGAATACGGTGGCGAGCTACTGCGCGTTGCCGACCGCCATGGCAGAGACTTCTGTCTCGGCCCCACCCACGAAGAAATTATCACTGATTTGATCCGTGGTGAAATTCGCAGCTACAAACAACTGCCTGCTAGCTTCTATCAGATTCAAACCAAATTTCGCGATGAGACCCGCCCTCGTTTCGGGGTGATGCGCGCCCGCGAATTCATTATGAAAGATGCCTATTCTTTCCATGCAACCACTGAAAGCCTGCAAGAAACCTACGATGTGATGCACGGGGCATACTGTAAAATATTCCAGCGTCTCGGTCTGGATTTCCGCCCCGTACTCGCCGACACTGGCAGTATTGGCGGCAGCTTTTCTCACGAGTTTCATGTACTGGCCGACTCCGGTGAAGATGACATCGCCTTTTCCTCCGCTAGCGATTATGCCGCTAACATTGAAATGGCCGAGGCCATCACCCCCAGTGGTAGCCGTGCGCAGGCAACTCAAGAGCTGGCTGAAATCGCCACCCCTGGCCAACACAGTATCGACGAAGTTTGTAGCTTTCTCGGCTGCACCGCTAACAATATCGTTAAAACACTGATCGTCAATGGTGAGGAAGAAGGCAGCCTCATCGCACTGGTACTGCGCGGCGACCATGCACTGAACGATATTAAAGCTGAAAAACTCGACGGAGTTGCCAACCCCCTCACTTTCGCCAGCGAGCAAGCCGTACTTGCCGCCATCGGTTGTCATGTTGGCTCCCTCGGCCCTGTGGATTTAAATATTCCAGTCATCATTGATCGCAGCGCCGCGCATCTCAGCGATTTTGCCTGCGGTGCCAATAAAGACGGCGTGCACTTAACCGGCGTTAACTGGCAGCGGGACTGTGCCATCGACCGAGTAGAAGACATTCGCAACGTCGTCGCAGGCGACCCCAGCCCCAATGGCCAGGGCACGCTGGAGATCAAACGCGGTATCGAAGTGGGCCATATTTTCCAGCTCGGCACCAAGTACAGCGACGCAATGAACGCGAAAATACTCGACGAAAACGGCAAAGAACAAGCCATGTTAATGGGCTGCTACGGCATCGGGGTGAGCCGCGTCGTCGCCTCGGCCATTGAGCAAAACCATGATGACAAAGGCATCATCTGGCCTGAGTCGCTGGCACCCTTCCAGCTCGCCATCATCCCTATTAACCCC
>JBFHDT010000218.1:0-4446 GCA_041584575.1 Porticoccaceae bacterium | reverse complement strand
GCAATGGCGTAAACATTTTGTACCGGTGCCATCTTTTGTCGATAAGGTTGTGCCGCTGCTGGTGCCCGACAATCGGCCTCTGCATGAAGGCTTGGCGAAGCAACTCAAACGATTGAGTGGCGTGGATGTGCCCCTTGATTGCTGGGCACCGGACAAGCTTGAAGCTTTCTATCGCATGAATTATCGGCTGTTTGATGAGCAGGGGAAGTTGCTGGAGAGCGTGCGGGATCTCGAGCTACTCAAAGCTAAATACAGGGATCGAGTGCAGGAAACTATTCGCCAGGATGATACGAATGCAGGATTGGAGAAGTCAGGTCTCACTAAATGGGACTTTGGCGAGCTACCAGCCCTGAGCGTTATTAAGAAAGACAAGCATGAAATTCGCGCTTATCCGGCACTTAATGACGACAATGACAGTGTGTCAGTGCGGATTTATGACACTCCTGAGTTGGCGAAAAACAAAACTCGGACGGCTCTGGTACGTCTGGCGATACTTGAGAACGTAACGACTGCCAAGTATCTACGCAAGTCACTTCTCAAAGGTAAAGACCTTCATTTGAAAGCGGCGCACCTGCCTGGGCGTGATTTGCTCAACGAAGAAATTATTTTTGCCGCATTTTTAGCCGCCTGTTTTGATGGGCAAGAGATACCCCGTGACCAACAAAGCTTTACGGCTTGTGTTGAGCAGGGCAAGGCTAATATCGTTACCATTGCCAACGAATTAGAGTCTTTGCTGCTGAAGCAGGCAGCAAGCTTAAAGACCTTATATGGGCTATTGAGAGAAAATGGGCAGCGTTTTCCAGTCGTGGTTAAAGATATACGAGCACAGTTAACGGCGCTCTACAGTACAGGTTTTGTCAGCCAAACCTCACTGCATTGGCAGCGTCAGTATCCGCGTTACATTCAGGCGGCGCTGGTACGTGTGGATAAGCGTATTGGTGATGGTGACAGGGACAGTGCCGTTATGGCTGAAATTACTGGCTTTTGGCAAGAGTGGCAGGTATTGCAAACCGAGGCTATGGAGTACCCCCAGGAAATTCTTGGTGAAATTGAAGCTTTTCGCCACATGATCGAAGAATATCGTGTATCTTGCTTTGCGCAGCAGCTGAAAACCATCGCCCCGGTGTCGAGTAAGCGGTTACAAAAACAACTGGCAAAAGTGAAAGCAGCCTTGCACAACAGCTAAAGTCTATATTTGTCTTGTTAAAGGGTGTTCAAAGGTTTACTTGTTAGTGTATGCCTTTCCTCGCTATTATAAATTTCCGCTATGCGGAAACTAAGTGTCCAGTGCTCGGTCATATATTGCAGCTTGCATGATGACAGAGGCCGGCTAAACCAACCTCAATGTTGTAACCAATATTGTAATAACAAAGTGTTTTAGGAGATCGACAATGTCTGAACAAAAAATCAAACCTCTCGCCGCGGCAGTGGGTGCAGCATTTATGGTATCAGTTGCGCTTTCCCCCGTTGCTTCTGCGGCTAGCAACCCCTTTCAGCTAAATGAGCTGAGCAACGGTTATGAAATGGCTGGCAAAGACGCCGAAGGTAAATGTGGTGAAGGCAAGTGCGGCGAAGGTAAGGCCAAAGCCAAAGCTGAAGGTAAATGTGGTGAAGGTAAGTGCGGCGAAGCTAAAGGCAAGGCTAAAAAAGCTGAAGGTAAGTGTGGCGAAGGCAAATGTGGCGAGGGCAAATGTGGCGGGAAATCATAACTCGCCATGATCAATAAATACCCAGTGACAGGGGCAGGGCTGGGCCTACGGCGCAGCTTATTAGAAGCACTAAAGAGTGCTGATGACGCTGTCGATTTTATGGAAGTGGCCCCTGAAAACTGGATAAATGTGGGGGGGCGTTTTGGCCGCCAGTTGCGTGAATACACCGAACGCTACCCCCTGTTATGTCATGGTTTATCCTTGTCCATAGCAGGCCCCACCGAGCTCGATTGGGCGTTGTTGAAAAATATTAAGCAGTTTATGCGCGACCACCAGGTGCGCTGTTACTCTGAACATCTCAGTTATTGTAGTGATGATGGTCATCTCTATGATCTCTTGCCCATACCCTTTACGGGCGATGCGGTTAAGTTTGTCGCCAATAGAATTCGTCAGGTTCAGGATTTTTTAGAACAACCTATAGCGCTTGAAAATATTTCTTATTACGCAGCCCCCCAGCAGGAGTTGAGTGAGATTGATTTTATTGGCGCGGTGCTAGAAGAGGCTGACTGTCATCTCTTGCTCGATGTCAATAATATTTACGTTAATAGTATTAATCACGGTTACGATGCGGAAGATTTTCTTGCCGCATTACCGGGAGAGAGAATTGCCTACGGCCACGTTGCCGGCCACTTTGTCGAGGCTGAAGATTTATTAGTCGATACCCATGGCGCAGATGTGATCGACCCTGTTTGGCATCTATTAGATAGCGCCTATCAACACTTCGGCGTTTTTCCCACCTTGCTTGAGCGAGACTTTAATTTACCGCCGGTCAATGAATTGCTAACTGAAGTTAATGCGATAAAAATACGGCAGAACAATGGCAATAACTCGTCGTCCGCAATTGTGGATAGCGATCAGCTTGAAAGACAAGCTTAGTGGTTTATTGCGATGACTAATGCAAGCAATGACAATACGGTGGGCGAGTCCTTCCAAGTGGGACAGTTCGCCTTTGCAGCTCATCTGCGAGACCCCGCAGTAAACCCGGCTCCGGCTGATATTGAAGACCGCCGTGTGGCCATTTACCGGGACCTTGTCTACAACAATGTTGAGTCTTTTTTGACAGGTGGTTTTCCGGTGTTGCGTAGCTTGATGAGCGACGCTAACTGGCATCAATTAGTGCGGGGGTTTGTCAGGGACCATCGTTGCCATACGCCTTATTTTCTTGAAATTAGTCAGGAGTTTCTACTTTATCTACGTGAAGGAAAAGCCCATATTCCAGATGAGTTGCCTTTTATTCTCGAGTTGGCCCACTATGAATGGGTTGAACTGGCTCTTGATGTGTCGCCCGAAGTATTACCCGGCGTACTACCCGAGCAAGAGCATGATTCCAATCAAGGCGTAGCGTTGCTCGATGCCTGTCTACAAATTTCACCCCTGGCCTGGCGCCTAACGTACAGCTATCCAGTGCATAAAATCAGTCCTGATTATCAGCCGCTGGAGGCTCCAGAGCAGCCAAGCTCTTTGGTGGTTTATCGCGGTCCTGATGAGAATGTGCATTTCTTTGAAACTAATGCGGTCACCATGCGCTTACTGCAATTACTCGAAGATGGTCAACTTAATGCTCGACAGGCACTTGAGCAGGTGGCCCTCGAATTACAGCACCCAGAACCTGAGACGCTTGTCACTATGGGTGAAAGTATTATTCAGCAGTTACTTGAACTCTCCATTATCTACAAGGCTTAGATATCTGTCAGTCTTAGGTACGTCTGTCACCAAACTGTCATAAAAAAGTAAGCTTCCTGTCATGTTGGTTTCCCACAATACGCCCAGTTCGAAGAAGAGGCCTAAGGCCTTTTATTACTAGCGTATTTGTCCAATTTAAGAGGGGACTATGATGAGAAAAACCACTTTGGCCGTAGCTGTAGCATCGGCGCTGGCACTTCCTGTTTCTGCCTATGCCGTCGGCCCAATCGATGGCAGTATTTACGGCAAGGTAAATATCAGTGTTGTTAACGATGACAATGGTAATGATGACCAAATGGAATTGAACAGTAATGCGTCGCGCATTGGTGTTAAAGGTAAAGCTAAATTGACAGATACGCTTTATGTTATCTATAAAGCTGAGTATGAGTCTTTTTGGGACGATGGTGAAAAAGATGATGGTGATACTTTTTCTCAGCGAAATATTATCGGTGGTTTGAAAGGTGATTTTGGTACTATCTGGGGTGGTAAGCACGATACCCCGACTAAATTGGCACAAAAGAAAATCGACCTTTTCAATGATCTTGAAGGCGATATCAAGAATGTGATGGCGGGTGAGACTCGCGCCTCTAACATCGTCAATTACACCACGCCCAACTTTAGTGGTTTTTCTGCCTCTGTTGCTACTATCTTCGGTGAAGATCGTAGCGACGATGATAAAGATGGTTTCTTCGATAGCTATTCAGCGCTAGTGCAGTATGAAACTGACGGCGTGTATGTGGCCGTAGCTGTTGATGAGAATGTTAAGTCGGGTAGTAAGTCGCAAGGTATGGGCAAAGATTACGTCAACATTTTGCGTGTTGTCGGTCAATTCCCCATCGGCCCTGTTACTTTGGGTGCTATGTGGCAAAATGCCGAAGAAGGCGATAGTGCTACGACCGGTGTAAAACTGGACGAAGACAGCTGGCATGTTAGTGCCAAGTGGAAAGTGGCTAACGGCTACACACTCAAAGCCCAGTACACTGAGTCAGATGATGATGAATCCGATAACGATGCGGATATGTGGTCATTGGGTCTCGATAAGAAACTCGGTAAG
>JBFHDT010000217.1:0-4447 GCA_041584575.1 Porticoccaceae bacterium | reverse complement strand
GGCACCTCTTTTAACAGGCGGCTCATTTGCTCAATAACAATAGGGAAAAGAAAAATCACCACCACAAAAAACAAGCTAATAAAGGCACAGAACACCAGCACTACCGCCACTAAATGCGGGAAATGCCAACGCTTGAGCAGACTCACTACCCCCTGCAACAAGAAAGCCAGCACCAGCGCCGCCAAAAAGGGCGCCAACACCTGCCCCATGGTGACGATGACCAGCAAGGTGAAAGCTATCAGCAGAACCAGTAACACCGCTTCTTCATCAGCGAAATAGCGGTTAATCCAGCTATCAACAACTTTCCACATACTTTATCCTTTAGACGTTGCGTACCAGGTTATTCACTCTTGAGCCTGCCTCTAAGACAGGTGACTGAACTGAGGCACATAATAATAGTCGAAGCCTTGACTAGCGATACGTTAGACTGCAAATAAACAAAATTTGTTCAGCTTTGCCCAACTGCGTTCAATAAAGAACGGAGGAACTCAGCTCACAGCCATGGACGTTCGACTATCGTGCCATTTTCGTTTCAAAAATACTGCCTCGGCCTGATCTGCTTTGTCAGCTTCGCTCTGTTTCCTCTCACGACGAGTCAACAGACCCACGCCAATGACATTAAACTGCCGATGCTAGGCGATACCACCTCGGGTATTGTTTCCCTTCAGCAAGAACATGAGCTGGGCCGCGCCTGGCTGAAGATGTTTCGCAGCCGGGTCGCCACCCACAGCGACCCCCTCACTCAGGACTACATCGAAAATCTAGTTTACCGTTTGGCCAGCCATAGCGAATTAGTGGATCGACGGCTCGAGCTTATCCTCATAAACAATCCCACCATGAACGCCTTTGCTGTACCCGGTGGCGTTGTCGGGGTTCACACCGGCCTGTTTCTGTACGCAGAAAATGAGGCACAGCTGGCCTCTGTACTGGCCCACGAACTGGCTCACCTCAGCCAGCGCCACTTTGCACGCAACTTAGCCAACCAAAAAGCCAGCTCCTACACCTCTATGGCAGGAATGTTGGTGGGCCTGATTCTCGCAGCAACGGTAGGTGGCGATGCTGGCATGGCTGCCATGACAATGTCCCAGGCCTCAGCAATCGACAGCGGCCTGCGCTTTTCTCGCCAGTACGAGCAAGAAGCTGACCGACTGGGTATCGACACCCTCTACCGCGCTGATATGGACCCCAGTGCCGTGCCCGCCATGTTTGAACGCATGCTGGCAGCGACACGCTATATCGGTCGTCGTCCGCCAGAATTCTTACTGACCCACCCCCTGTCAGAAAAACGTGTCGCTGATGCCCGTGGTCGCACCAGCAAACTGCCCCCTCGCTACTACCCCGACAATCTCGACTACCATTTAATTCGCGCTCGCGCCTTAATTGCCATCGACGGCAATGCCCAGCGTTCCATTAATCGTTTTAATAATGAACTACAGGGACACTCGTTATCGACGCAAGCCGCCACCTATGGCTTAGCATTGGCCCAGTCTGCCGCTGGCCGACACGAGGAAGCCCGTAAAAACCTACAGACCTTGCTCGACAAATCACCCCAACGGTTTATTTACCAGTTCAGCGCTATTGAATTAGACCGTGCCAGCGAAAATTTTAACCGCGCCTTTACCACTATCGACAAGCTCAACGAGGACTACCCTAATAGCTACCCGCTTAAAACCGAGCTCGCAGAAACCTTACTGCAAAACCGCCAGTACGCGAAGTCCGAGCAAGTATTAGAAACCCTCGCTCAACAACGACCCAATGATCCGAACGTGTGGTTTGAACTGGCAGAAACCAGCGGTCTTGCAGGAGATATACCCGGCGTACATATTGCCCGAGCGGAGTACTACATACTGACCGGCGTTTTTGGCAAAGCGCGAGAGCAATTGCGCTACGCCAGAAAACTCGTGCACCAGAACTTCAAGCTAACAGCCGTTATCGACCAACGTTTAGTCGATTTAAATACCATGGAAGCGAAAATGAAAAAACTCTAGCCACTCCATCGCTGCATATTTCATGTAAGAACTAGTGCAACAAGTCAACAAACGCCATTAATCAACAAGATATCAAGCAACCAGGCTATTGTTCCCACAACCTAAAGCGCCTGCGTTGCGCACTTCACCAAGAGGTTGCAGGGTCGCCTCCATTTCGCCCACCAGCTCGTCGTCACCAGCGGCGTGCATAATGAGATTGGCTTCGCGAGCATTGTCAATATGGCCTTCAAATGGTGCCTCCATAACACGCAAACCTCGCTTGGCACCCTCCACACCAAGGCGCTGAATAGCCGCCGCCGATGTGGTCGACATATCAATATAAATAGAGCCCTTCGCCAAATTATTAAACAAACCCTCTTCACCCAGCACTAGCTCGTCGACTTGCTGCTGGCCGGGTAGGCAGGTAATGACCACATCGCAGAGTTCACCCACTTCTTTGACTGTATCAACCCACTTGGCACCCAATGACTCAAGATTGCTGGCATCTTCACGCGCCAGATCATGAATCACCATTTTGGAGCCTGCAGCCAGCAAATTAGCCACCATGGGATTGCCCATGCGACCGAGACCAATAAACCCTATGTTCATAATCATGCTTCCTTATTATTTTTTTCAGCCCGTTAAATTTATCATTTACAACTTACAGCAAGCCCAAGTATTAGTAAATTAGCCCGTATTTAACAGTAGTTAATCACCCAAACTTACCCCACTACGGGTTGACCGCCATTCGGCTTGTCGCGCCGGGTGGCTTGCGCCATAATCGCCAGCTAGGGCGAGTTAAGGCCCCTTTATTTTATACGTCTTCCGCCACACCACACTCTACTTATTTGGCCCCTTTATGAGCATTGCAATTAAATCTGTCGTTTCCATCCACTACACCCTAACCGATGAAAACGGCGAAGAAATCGACGCATCGACTGAGCGCGAGCCGCTGGTCTATCTGCACGGTGCAGGTAATATTATCAAGGGGCTCGAACTCGCCCTGCTGGGAAAAAAAGAGGGCGACCGCGTACAGGCAACGATTGCGCCGGAAGACGGCTACGGGGAGTTTATTAGCGAGCTGGTACAGCATGTGCCTCTCTCAGTGTTTGGTGACGAAGAAAAACCCGAAGTCGGCATGCGCTTTACCGCACAGACAGAAAACGGGCCGCTATCAGTGTTAGTGACTGCGATTGATGGCGACCAGGCCATACTCAATGGCAACCACCCATTGGCTGGCAAGACCATTACCTTTGATGTCACTATCGAAAGTATTCGCGAAGCGACGACGGAAGAGCTCGCCCACGGCCACCCCCATAGTGCCGGTGGTTGTGGACACCACCACTAATTGTCATAGTAAAAATTCGAGAGTGGCTATCCATAGCGCCACTCGATGTGTACAATGTGGCGCCAGTACGGTCCAGCACTGAACTGTATTGGCTCAATAAATAGCCGCAACACCTTGATAACACGCTTGAATCAAGAGGCCTTATCAGAAAGATCAGTGCCTTTTCCATCCTCTGTCAAGCGTCCCAAATAAGTATCCCGGTCATCACAAGCCCTTGGTATTTACAACAATACTCCGACGCTAGCCCATTTTTTATAGGCGCTGAGTAAATGATACTCTGCACCTCAAAATATGTGGTCATTGTTCGACACATAGGAAAGATTCATGACATTTGACACCCTCGGCCTCTCCGAGCCCCTGCTGCGCGCCGTTAGCGAAAAAGGCTACGACACGCCCTCACCGATTCAAGCCAAAGCGATTCCCGCGGTTCTTGACGGTCACGACCTGATGGCGAGTGCACAAACCGGCACCGGCAAAACGGCGGGCTTCACTCTGCCCTTACTGCACCTATTAGCCGACAAACCTGCTGCCAACAGCAACCGTACATTGGCATTAGTGGTGACACCCACCCGTGAACTCGCGGCACAAATACACGAGAGCGTGCTGGACTACGGCAAGCACCTCAACCTGCGTTCAACCGTTGTTTTTGGCGGTGTAAAAATAAACCCACAAATGATGAAGTTACGTCGTGGTGTCGAAATACTGGTGGCCACCCCCGGTCGTCTACTCGACTTGCACAAGCAAAACGCCATTAACTTTAACGACGTTGAAGTACTGGTACTCGACGAAGCCGATCGCATGCTCGACATGGGCTTTATTCACGACATTAAACGCATTATTTCGCTGATGCCCAAAAAGCGACAAAACCTGCTTTTTTCCGCAACGTTTTCCGATGACATTCGCCACCTCGCTCGAGGCTTGCTCAATAACCCGGTAGAAATTGATGTCGCACCGCAAAACACCACAGCCACCAAGGTGGAGCAGAAGATTCACCCCGTCGACAAAGGGCGTAAAGCAGCGCTGCTCAGCCATCTGATTCACAGCGAAGGATGGCATCAGGCTTTAGTCTTTAGCCGCACCAAGCACGGCGCCAATAAACTGGTGAAATTACTTGAGCGCGACAGCATCCATG
>JBFHDT010000216.1:0-4464 GCA_041584575.1 Porticoccaceae bacterium | reverse complement strand
GCTGTTAGCGGCAATGACGGGTATCGCCCGTTTTGTCACCGACAATGAAGTGCGTAAAGTGCTAAAAGAGAGTGACGGCCTGGGTACGGAGGCGACGCGGGCCGGCATTATTGAGCTGCTGTTCAAACGTAATTTTTTAGCGCGCCAGGGTAAGCAAATTCGCGCCACAGAGGCGGGCTGTGGCCTGATTAACAGCTTGCCAGAGTCGACAACCCTGCCAGATATGACGGCTCGCTGGGAGTCGTTGTTAAATGCCATCGTTGACGAGCAGGCCAGTTACGGTGATTTTATGGGCAGTTTAATTCCCCTTTTGCATGGTTTGATTGAAGAGAGTTGTGCGACGCTACCGATAGCGCTGAAAGGCGTGAAGTCTGCGAAACCAGCCTATCGAAAAAGGCGTAAAAAGGTGGCTTCCGGCAAAGCGCGGCGGAAAAAAATTGCTGCATAATCGGTCGTTGTTCAGACGTCTACTACTCATGCATTCATGCTAATAAACTGTCTAGTTCACTTCAGTTCGTAGCGAGGTGTTTTGCTCCTGATCGGCACCGGTCTGTCGCATTACCTTCACAACTTTGCCATAGAAATAACACTCCCAAGAAATAAATGCTGCGTACCGTTAGAGCACGGGTATTTGCTCGTGGTGAATATTAACCAGCTTTCTCGGGAGTATTTTGGAATGAAGATTTACAAGCGAATATTGTCGACGGCAGGTGCCGCTGCTGTCTTCATAAGTGTAACGGCAGGGGCGAGTGGTTCGGGAATATCTAAAGGCATTCACTTTCAAGCCAAAGGTTCAGTGCAGCCTACAATGAATAGCAAAGTGCAATTGGGTCCGCGACCCTTTTTTCTGGTTAGGGATATGGATGATAGCGAGCTGAAGGAAGAGCTACTATCTTGCGCTAATCGCAAATTTAAAAAGTCAGATTTTTCTATTGGTCACAGAGGCGCAGCACTCCAATTCCCTGAACACACTGAGGAGTCCTATCGCGCAGCGGCCCGTATGGGGGCGGGTATCGTCGAGTGCGACGTAACTTTTACCAAGGACAAAGAATTGGTGTGTCGACATTCCCAATGCGATTTGCATGCCACGACCAATATTCTGGCGACGCCACTGGCCAGCAAGTGTTCATCGCAGCCCGACTACAGCAGTGAAACGCCCTTTTCCAATGTTCAGTGCTGTACCAGCGACATTACTCTGGAGGAGTTTAAAACCCTACAGGGGAAAATGGATGCAGCCAATGAAAACGCCGCCACTCTGGATGAGTATCTCGATGCCACATCAGCCTTTCGTACCGACCTTTATTCTGGCAAAGGCACGGTGTTGAGTCATGCTGAAAGCATCGCCCTGTTTCAGGAGTTGAGTGTGAAATTTACACCTGAGTTGAAATCGCCAAGTATAGACATGCCTTATGACGGCCTTACACAGCAGGCCTATGCACAGAAAATGCTCGATGAATACAAGGCAGCGGGTGTTAGTGCAGATAAGGTATGGGCACAGTCCTTTAATGTCGAAGATGTGCGTTACTGGATTGAAAGCGAACCCGCGTTTGGAGCGCAAGCGGTCTATCTTGATGGCCGTTACGATGATGTCGCCTTTGACCACGCCGCTCCGTCAACCTGGCAGCCGACAATGGCTCAGCTTGTTGACGATGGTGTGAAAATTATAGCTCCACCTCTGTGGATGCTGGTCGCCCTAGATGATGACGGTGAAATCGTGCCCTCGATCTATGCTAAAGCAGTGAAAGAGGCCGGTCTGGATATCATTACCTGGACGCTGGAACGCTCAGATTTGTTGCAAGCGGGCGGTGGCTGGTATCACCAGACAGTTACTGACGCCATTATAAAAGATGGCGATACGATGACGGTGCTTGATGTGCTGGCCCAGGATGTGGGTGTTATTGGTGTTTTTTCGGATTGGCCTGCTACGGTGACTTACTACGCAAACTGTAAGAATCTTTAGTACTTGAAATTTGGCTAGTGGCCAAGGTAACTCCAATTGCCAGGATCTGCCTTGGCCATCCAATTATGCTCAGATGTTCAGGCGCCCGGTAATATTCAGTTAAGTTAATCAGAAACTCGGTCATTGCCGGATTTTTTTGCGTCTGGGTGTAAATAAGAGGTTGGTGTGGATGGTGCAAAGAAAGCGTATGGTTTTTAGTGGTCTGGTGGTGGCTTCGGCTGTTGCTATGTTTATGATGACTGATGCCCTGGATATTGGCGACTATTCGGCAGCGAAGCAGGACTAGGGCCTGGGTGTATCCTCGGAGGATAGCGGAGGGGCTTGAAGCGTTTTTATGGTGCTGTAAAAGTGGTGATCCAGACATGTCAGGTGATGGGCAGCTAAGGATAGAGTCGATGAGGAGTTAGTGCCGCTCGGTACGACTGGTGTAAAAAGTGAGCTTATGCTGACTATGGCCCAATCAACCTTGTTTCAATACATATTACTTTGCATGTTATTACGGTTAATTATTTTGTGGTGGTTGACACCACGCCGCCAACGCATCCACCCACGTAGGGTGTGCATTTAGACAGGGAATTAAATCTAATTCACTCCCCCCTGATTCCTGAAACACCTCGTCTGCACGAATGGCTATTTCTTCGAGTGTTTCTAAACAGTCTGTGACAAAAGCGGGGCAAATTACCAGGACTTTTTTAACGCCTGATTGTGCCAGTTCACGCAAGCGATCTTCTGTATTGGGCGCTAACCACTTAGCGCGGCCGAGGCGAGATTGAAAAGTAACAGAGTATTTGTCTGGCGCTATCTTTGCCTGCTCAACAAAGCATTGCGTGGTACGCATTACCTGGTGGCGATAGCAGGTTTTATGCGCCTCGCTTGGAGTCTGGCAGCAGCTTGAGCTTTTTAGGCAATGTAGGCCCGTTGGGTCACTTTTTTTAATGTGAGACTCGGGTAAGCCGTGATAACTAAAAACGATGTGATCGTAGGCTTGCTCTAAATAGGGCTTAGCACTTTCAACCAAGGCATTAATGTAATCTGGCTGCTCATAAAAGGGTTCAATAACGTTTAGCTTGATGTTTAGATCGTGTTCTTTGATAACGCGCTGTGCTTCCTCAATAGAGGTGGTCACGGTGCTGTCAGCAAAGTGAGGATAGAGCGGGATATAAAGTACTTCGTCTATGCCGGGTTGTTGGCTGAGGGTTAATAATTCAGTTTCGATGCTCGGATTTCCATAGCGCATAGCCATAGCGACAGGCATATTTAATTGGCACTGTAATGCTTTTTTAAGTTGCTCAGATAAAACAACCAGTGGAGAGCCTTCCTCCATCCAAACACTTTGATAGGCTTGTGCAGAGGCTTTTGGGCGTGATGGCAGTACAAACAGACTGACAATTATTCGGCGTAATAACCAGGGTAACTGAATCACATGGGGGTCCATGAGGAATTGGTTGAGATAGCGCCGTACGGCTGCTGTATCCGCATTGTCTGGTGATCCGAGGTTGACCAGTAATACTGCTTTATTTGTCATAATGTCATCAGGGTTTAGTGTTTGGTTCGCAAAACGTCTGTTAATGCTTTTTGTAAATCAGAATAAGAAAAATAAAAGCCCATTGTTTGTGCTTTCTCGGGAATGGCGCGTTGCCCGGTTAATAATAAGCGGGACATTTCACCTAAAACCCCTTTGAGTAACCACGCAGGCAGTGGAATAAAGGCATAACGATGAAGGGTCTGCGCTAAGGTCTTCGTAAACGTATCGTTACGCACTGGGTTAGGAGAGCATGCATTAAACGGTCCTTGCGCTTGCTCGTTGTCAGCGAGAAATAGCAGCAAGCGTACCATGTCGTTAATATGCACCCATGGCATGTATTGTTGGCCTGAGCCGAGTTTTCCCCCTACACCTAGCTTGAAAGGCAGCAGCATTTTGTGCAAAAAGCCACCTGTTGGCGCTAAGACTAAACCGGTTCGTATGGTGCATACACGCACACCAAACTCTTTGGCGCGCAGTGCCTGTTGCTCCCATGCCTCACACAAATGATGAGTGTATTCATCTACAAAACCACTATGCTCTGTTAACACCGTGTCTTTGCCATCTCCATACCACCCGACGGCTGAGCCGCTGATTAAACAGTCTGGCGCTTTTTTGCGCTGGGCGATCCAGTCAACGAGTTGCCACGTTAGCTCAATTCTGCTCGCTTCCAGCACCGCTTTGCGTTTTTTTGTCCACGGTTTATCGGCAACGGGTTCGCCCGCCAAATTGAAAACCCAATCAATCGGTGTTTCATCGCTAATATCGCTTAACGACTGAATGGCTTTAACGTGTTGTCCACATTTGGCGGACACCGTTTCGGGATGTCGACTAAGCACAGTCACCTGATGCTGCTGGCTTAGCAGTAATTCGCACAAGGCCGAGCCAATTAAACCTGTACCACCGGTTATAAGAGCATGTTTCATTGGAGTAGCCATTAATTGATGAGTTTGTAATGTCATATTGTTATACAAAATAGCAT
>JBFHDT010000215.1:0-4503 GCA_041584575.1 Porticoccaceae bacterium | reverse complement strand
CTAGGCGGTCGTAGCCAATGCTGCTACGATAAAGTGGTGTTAAGTCAATTGAGCTCATAACAAATCCTCCGCTTGAAGCAATTTAAAATAAAGTCAATAAAAGGTCGAAACACTCCATATGAGACATATCTCGACATCTCTATAAATAAGATTTATCTATTGTATTTCAATTCATTCGTTAAAAAAATTTATTATAAAAATAGAATTTTTAACCCTAATAGTTATTGATCAGTAAACGTCTATGGGACTTTTGTGTTTAGCCTTTGGCACCTCTATATTCCAGTTCTTGCGCCTATTCTTAAACTCCGTGTAGTTACAAGGAAGATGTTAGTGATCTTCTAATGCGTGTTTAATTTATCGCTGGACATACTTTTAGCCCTGACATGGCATTTCCTTTACTTGCTATTGAATTAATTATCCTTGCGTCTATACATTGAAATGCTGTGGCATATTTAGGTTACAGCGTTCTATTCTGTATGCCATACAGGTTTAACTTCATTATTGCTTATTATTTGGCGCAGGTTGAATTGAGGGTGAAAATCCCTAAGAAACAATGGTGTGCTGAGTCAGAGGGGATGGTGTTGTTTGTGCTTTCAGCATGCGATACAGCGTTTATTGAATATTGGGTTTTTGTCGTATGGCGCATACGGTAGTACTGCAATGGGTAATGGTTCTGGCCATCAGTACCTTGCTGGTCTCCCTGTGCCAGCGTGTCCGTTTGTCGCCTATTCTAGGTTATCTCGCTAGCGGCATTCTAGTGGGGCCAGCGGTGCTCGACTGGTTGCCAGAAGGTTCCTCTTTGCATCTGCTGGCAGAGCTTGGGGTCGTGTTGTTAATGTTCACTATTGGCTTGGAATTCTCTCTACCTCGATTATTGGCGGCCAAGCGATTGGTCCTGGGTTTGGGTGGGGCGCAGGTATTGGTGACAGCATTATTGTTCGGCCTGGCTGGTGTCTGGATGGGTCTGTCTGTGGCGCAGGGGACGGTGATCGGTATGGCATTTGCCATGTCGTCGACCGCCATCGTACTCAAACAACTGGGCGAACAGCTGGAGTTGTCGGCCCCCCACGGCCGGGTTGTGACTGGCATTTTGCTATTTCAGGATATCGCTGTGGTGCCAGTCCTAGTGGTTTTACCCATTTTGGCAGCCGACCCGGCTCAACTGATGAGCGCGCTGGCTCTTATTCTAACGAAGTCTGTTCTGGTGTTTGTTGGTTTGCTTATCATGGGTATTCGCCTGTTACCGCCTGCCTTGCATTGGGTGGCGGCAACGCGCTCACAGGAACTGTTTATGCTGACGACACTGCTGTTAGCCGTGGTTGCCGCCGCAGTGTCAGACCTGGCAGGCTTATCACCGACATTGGGCGCGTTTATGGCAGGAATGATGTTGGGTGAAACGCAATTCCGCCACCAGCTGGAGGTGGATATTCGGCCATTTCGAGACCTGATGCTGGGTTTGTTTTTCGCCACGATCGGTATGCAGCTGGCCCCCGAGGTTTTTATCACCGATCCCGGCTTGATCGCTCTGGTGGTGGCAGCGTTGATGATTATTAAGCCATTGATTTTGGTACCACTTGTTAAATTTACCGGACATACAGAAGGCGATGCCTGGCGCGCTGCGCTTAGCCTGGCTCAGGGGGGTGAGTTCGGCTTGCTGATGACGGCGACTGGATTGTCCCTGGGCCTGATAGGTGTAACTACCGCACAAACTGTGTTGGCGGGTTTGATCGTTAGCATGATGTTCGCTCCTGTGCTGCTGCGCTTCAATCAGCCACTAAGTGCCTGCTTGTGCGAGGGTGACGCAGCCGAGACGGTAGTTGAGACTGAGGCCTATATTGCGGAGACCAGCCGTGATGTCGACCGGCATGTGATTATCTGTGGGTACGGTCGCCTAGGACAAAATGTCGTGAAGATTCTCAACGACGAAGGTATCGATTGTATCGCCCTGGATCTCGATCCAGAGCGTGTTCGTCAAGCTATTGCAGCGGGTGAGTCGGTCAGGTTTGGCAACGCGATACAGCCTGGAATCTTACAAGCCGCGGGGGTCGATCGCGCACGTGCTCTGGCGATCACTCTGGATGATCCCGGCACTACCGAACGCATTATCCATCAGACCCGTAGCCTCGGCCTGAAATTGCCAATACTGGTGCGCAGCCGTCACGGCCGAGATGACAAGACCTTGGTCGATTCTGGGGCCACGGTATTTCCGGAGGGCCTGGAGTCCAGCCTGGCGTTTGCTGGCCAGTTACTGGTGATGCTGGATACACCACCCTCACAGGTCGAGACCCGACTGAATACGATTCGCGCTGAAGATTATGCACCGCTACGCTCTTTTTACCCTGCGGGCGAGGGGGCGAAAGCAAAACAACAGAATCTGGATTATCCCGAGCAGATACGGTCTGTACTGATATCAGAAGGGCATTATGCGGCTGGTCGTACGCTGCAGGAATTACAGATCGAACAACATGGGGTCGAGCTGCTTCACATACACCGAAATGCCATACGGGTGCCCAGTCATTTGCTCGATACCCGCGTGCGAGCCGGGGACGTGTTGTTCCTAAAAGGTCTTCGTGAAGGACTCGAGATTGTGGTCACACGACTGAAAGAAGGTGCGTGATATCAGGCCAGTGAGAAGTTAAAACAATCCATCCTCTTATATCGAAACCAGATGACACTAGGCGTGGTGAGTGCCTTGAATAGCTGATCGCAAGCTGGACAATGGCCACTCCGGTTTTCCGTTAGGCTCTCCTCCTGATAGAGGCTATTTAAAACTACAGCGGGTTCAATAGAACCCTATTGGCTTCCTGGAGCTGTGGCCATTGGCTGTATCGCTTACTTATCCCTTATTCAGTGACTGATCATCCATGGACGCATCGACGGAAACATCTTGCTCCCATCGGCGGTATAGATCAGCTTCGATCCACGTTTGGTATGTTGGCAGCCGCTGCCGTGCTTTAATTGATCAGCATTTTCGGCTCTGGTGTCACTTGTCGAATGCTGGGGTTCGTGTTGGGCCGCCTCATTTCTGGCGATGGCTTGCTTTTTTTCTGGCGCCATTTTAAAGACCTCCGGTGCCATCATGATGACACGCGGAGATAAAGCTTGGCATTGTGAGCAAGGCATTGGCCTGGCGTGGTTTTCAACGGTTTCAAGTTCGTGGAATACCCCATGGTCAGGGCATTTGTAGTCGTAAACAGGCATGATAGCTTCCTTTATGATTAAAGATCAGGCGCGAGTGGCACAGCGATAGAGCCGTCCAGATATTCGGTGGGGCCCGCGGTGTTGGGTTTGACATCGAACTCAAAAATATCGGTCGGTAGCCACAGTGTTGCGCAGGCGTTAGGTATATCGACAACGCCGCTAATATGCCCCTGTACTGGAGCGGTGCCGAGAATGGCATAGGCCTGGGCACCGGAGTAGCCAAATTTCTTGAGATACTCGATGGCGTTCAAGCACGCTTGCCGGTAGGCGATATGCACGTCAAGGTAGTGCTGCTTGCCTTGTTCATCGACGGAAATACCTTCAAAAATCAGGTAGTCGTCATAACGAGGTGTTATTGGGCTGGGCTTAAATATGGGGTTTTTAATGGCATATTTTTCCATACCACCTTTAATTAAATTGACGCGCATGTGAACCCACCCGGCCATTTCAATGGCACCACAAAAGGTGATTTCACCATCCCCCTGGCTGAAATGAAGATCACCGACCGATAAGCCTGCGCCATCCACGTAAACCGGGAAATAGACCTTGGATCCACGGGATAAGTCTTTGATATCGCAATTGCCGCCGTGCTCTCGCGGGGGCACCGTGCGTGCGCCCTCGGGGCCAGCAATCGCGGCCTGCTCAGCGGTCATTCGCCCCATGTGCGCGGTATCTTCATAGGGTAATGTTGCGAGCGCGGGAATGCGTTCCGGGTCGGTATCAAACAACGCTTTTTCCCGTGTGTTCCACTCGTTTAGCATTTCTTTAGAAGGCAGGCAGCCAATCAGACCGGGGTGAATCAAGCCTGCGAATTCGACACCGGGAACATGTCGTGATTTGGTGAACATGCCGTTGAAGTCCCAAATGGTTTTTTGAGCTTCCGGGAAGTGTTCGGTTAAAAAACCACCGCCGTTTTGTTTGGAAAAGAAACCGTTAAAGCCCCACTGGCTGTCTTCAAATGTGCCTATGTCGAGAATATCGACGACCAGGAGATCACCCGGCTCAGCACCTTCTACAGCGATCGGGCCTGACAAAAAATGAACCTGTGTGAGATCGACATCGCGGACATCCGCGGCATCGTCATCATTTTTGATCTGGCCTCCGGTCCAGTCCAGGCACTCGACTTTGAAATCATCGCCTGGTTTTACCGTGGCTACCATCGGAATGTCAGGGTGCCAACGGTTATGGATGGTGTCGTGTTCGTACGCTGATTTGTTAAGGTCAACTTTGATGATGGTGTCAGACATGATGTTTTCTCCTGGGGTTAAAAAGTCTTATTTAAATTAATGAGTTAAATCACTT
>JBFHDT010000214.1:0-4517 GCA_041584575.1 Porticoccaceae bacterium | reverse complement strand
TAACAGGAAAGCCGCCATGCGTGACATCGTGCAAGACTATTACGGCAAGCAACTACAAAGCAGCGACGATTTAAAAACCAGTGCCTGTTGTGATATCAGCGCGCTACCCAACTGGCTCAAGCCACTTATCGACAACATTCATCCCGAGGTGCTCTCACGCTACTACGGCTGCGGCCTCGTCTGTCCCGACGCATTAGAGGGTTGTAAAGTTTTAGATCTGGGCAGTGGTTCGGGGCGCGATGTTTACGCCCTGGCACAACTCGTCGGGGCCAGTGGCCAAGTGGTTGGTGTCGATATGACAGATGAGCAACTGGCCGTTGCCGAGCAATACCAAGACTGGCACAGCGAAAAATTCGGCTTTGACAACGTGCGCTTTCTTAAGGGTGATATTGAACGCCTGCACGAACTCGATCTCGAAGCCGCTAGCTTTGACGTGATTGTTTCCAACTGTGTTATCAATTTGTGCACCGATAAAGATGCCGTACTGGAAGGCATTCAACGCTTATTAAAACCCGGTGGTGAATTTTACTTCTCCGACGTCTACGCCGACCGCCGCGTGCCCGACGCCGTGCGCAACGACTCAGTACTGTACGGAGAGTGCCTGGGGGGAGCCCTGTACTGGAACGACTTTTTGCGCATTGCCACAAAAGCCGGGTTTGCCGACCCCCGCCTGGTGGAAGACAGGCCCCTTGAAATCACCGACCCCGCCCTTGCCGCACAAACCGGTGACCTCAGCTTTTTCTCGGCCACCTATCGCCTGTTCAAACTCGACACATTGGAAAGCGCCCGTGAAGATTTTGGCCAACAGGTCATTTATCTTGGCACTGTGAGTCATTTACCCGAGGCATTTATTTTCGATAAGCAGCAACAATTTGAAACCGGCAAACCTAGCTCGGTGTGCGGCAATACCTGGCGTATGCTACAAAACAGTCGCTTCGCCAAGCACTTTGAATTTATCGGTGACTTCAGCCACCACCGCGGTTTGTTTGACGTTTACGGTTTGAGTATACCTTTCGATACACAAACCGAATGCCATCAAGCAAGCTCTTGCTGTTAAGTGCCTACTGTCAGATGGCTTGTGTTAAAAAGTAATTTCTTCACGAGCGTCACTCTGCTAAAAATAAAAAAAGAGGAAGGAGGGGGATTAATAAAGGGTGACAACACGAAAAAATCCGCAGAGGAAAACTAAAAAAGGGCGGAAATTATCCGCCCTTTTTTACAAACCTTTCGCGCTATTTACCAGCCACCGTTAACAAAACCCGTAGTGGCTAAGCCTTTTTATCAAAGTAACGAATTGATGGCTCTGCAGTTACCCATTCAGCCAATTGACCAATAACGCCAGTCTCGGTGCGCCAGGCAAAATACTTCTCATAGGCTTCGCGGCTATCCCACACCTCAATGGCAACGATGTTGCAGGGGTCGTCCTGATTTTGATGGGCATACACTTCAACACAACCTTCAAAGGTTCGCGTGCTTGGCAGTAGTTCACCAAGGCCAGCAATGGCGGCATCAACGCACTCAGGTTTTACATTTAATTCCAGCAATACGGTACATGTCATGCTTTTTCTCCTGTCTCTATTTTTATTGAGGCCAAAATAATAGGCGATGGCCCATCTAATTACCAATACCCCTACAAACGTCTATGCGATTTCTGCCACGCCCCAATAGTTATAGGCAAATAGTTTTGGCGTTGAGGGCAGATAGCGGCTGTCCAGATCAACTATGTTGAAACCAGTCTGAGTGATGAGATCAGGAATTGGGCGATTCAAATTGCAACCACCGGCCAGTTTTTTCCACACCGGATTAATGCGGTTTTGCCATTTCTCAACACTCGCATCGGGCGCGTTACCATGTTCGGTAAAAATGAGCTTGCCGCCGGGTTTGAGTACGCGGCGCATTTGCTCGAGCGCCGAATGCCAATCGGGGATGGTACACAGGGTGTAGGTCAGCAATATGCTATCGACACTATTATCTTCAAGGGGGATCTCTTCGCCCGGCAGATCAATCAGCTTCACCTCCAGGCCCGATTTATCAATATTCGGCTGTGCCCTTTCTCGCATATCAACAGAGGGCTCCAACCCCCAGATGAATTCCACTTTGTCTCGATCGTAATAGGGCAAGTTCAAAGCAGAGCCCATGCCCACCTCAAGTACTCGCCCCTCAGCCAGTGGGACGACCTTTTTACGCTGATGGGTGAAGGGTTTAGTACCACAGGCGCAGTTAATGAAAGGGGCGAGAATATATTTGTCGTACAATCCCATAACCATCTCCGTATATTCATAGACTCTTATATTGCGGCCATCCTACAGCAAGCAAACCCCACCTAGCAAAATAATGACTTAACCAGACAAGCTTTATCGACCCTATGCCATCGGATTGCTGGCGATCAGCACCCATGAATAGCCCCTAACTATTTCGGCAACGTACGCAGGTCTGTTATTCTTCGCCTCTTACTTTTGCACCCTTACATGCAGATACACCAATAAGCAGACAACAAAGGTTAAAGACATGCCGACTTATCGCTCGCACACCACCACCAAAGGCCGCAACATGGCCGGTGCCCGCTCACTGTGGCGCGCCACCGGCATGAAAGATGACGACTTTGATAAGCCGATTATTGCCGTCGCTAACTCCTTCACCCAATTTGTACCCGGCCATGTGCACTTGAAAGACATGGGCCAGCTAGTGATTGGTGAGATTGAAAAAGCCGGTGGCGTCGGCAAAGAATTTAACACCATCGCCGTCGACGACGGCATCGCCATGGGCCACGATGGCATGCTCTACTCCCTGCCCTCGCGAGACATCATCGCCGACTCGGTTGAGTACATGGTCAACGCCCACTGCGCCGATGCCCTGGTGTGTATCTCCAACTGCGACAAAATCACCCCCGGCATGTTGATGGCTGCACTGCGCCTTAACATTCCCACCGTGTTTGTTTCAGGTGGGCCCATGGAAGCGGGTAAAACCAAGTTGGCCGACGCCAAGCTCGACCTGGTCGATGCGATGATTATCGCCGTTGACGAAACGGCCTCAGACGCCAAGGTTGAAGAGTACGAGCGCTCGGCCTGCCCCACCTGCGGCTCCTGCTCGGGCATGTTTACCGCCAACTCCATGAACTGTCTCACCGAGGCCCTGGGCCTGTCGCTACCCGGTAACGGCTCCATGCTGGCGACTCACGCCGACCGTGAGCAGTTGTTTTTGCGCGCCGGGGCAATGATTGTCGACATCGCCAAACAGCACTATGAAAAAGACGATTTCAGCGTACTACCCCGCTCGGTCGCCTGCTTTGAAGCCTTTGAAAATGCCATGAGCCTCGACATCGCCATGGGCGGTTCAACCAACACTATTCTGCACCTGCTCGCTGCAGCACAAGAGGCCGAACTCGACTTCACCATGGCCGATATCGACCGGCTCTCCCATAAAGTGCCCCAGCTCAGCAAAGTCGCGCCCAGCACGCCCCTCTACCATATGGAAGACGTGCACCGCGCCGGTGGCGTACTCGGCCTATTGGGCGAGCTCGACCGCGCCGGGCTGCTGCACGCTGACATCCCCACGATTTACAGCAAGACCATGAGAGAAGCGCTGGATACCTGGGACATCAAACGCAATCCTTCAGCCGACGTGCTTAAATTCTTCCAGGCTGGCCCGGCGGGCATACCCACCCAAACCGCCTTCAGCCAGGACACCCGCTGGCCCAGTGTCGACGACGACCGGGCCGAGGGCTGTATTCGCAGTATCGACAACGCCTACAGTAAAGACGGCGGCCTCGCGGTACTCTACGGCAATATCGCCCTCAACGGCTGCGTGGTAAAAACTGCTGGTGTCGATGAATCAATACTCGTATTTGAAGGCCCGGCCCACGTTTGCGAAAGTCAGGACGCTGCCGTTGCCGACATTCTTGACGACAAGGTTAAACCCGGTGACGTGGTGGTGATTCGCTACGAAGGCCCCAAAGGCGGCCCCGGCATGCAGGAAATGCTCTACCCCACCAGCTACCTGAAATCTCGCGGTCTCGGCAAAGCCTGCGCACTGGTCACCGACGGGCGTTTTTCCGGCGGCACATCGGGCCTGTCAATCGGCCACTGCTCACCCGAAGCCGCCGCAGGCGGCACCATTGGCCTGGTTAAACAGGGCGACATGATCCATATCGACATCCCCCAACGGACAATCAACGTCAAACTCAGCGATGAAGAACTCGCCCACCGCCGCGCTGCCCAAGATACGGCAGGCTGGAAGCCCGTTGAAGATCGCCCCCGCAAGGTCACCGCCGCTCTCAAAGCCTATGCCCTGCTCGCCACCAGTGCCGACAAAGGCGCGGTGCGGGATTTGTCTAAGCTCGAAAGCTAAATGCAACGTTAAGGAAAACGAAGTATGAGTCTCGGCAAAAGCAGACTGGAAGACGACACGCAAATCGACCTCACACCCATGCTCGACGTGGTGTTTATTTTGTTGATTTTCTTTGTCGTCACCGCTGCTTTTGTCGATGAGACCGCCATCGACCTGCAACATACGCCCCC
>JBFHDT010000213.1:0-4581 GCA_041584575.1 Porticoccaceae bacterium | reverse complement strand
TGACTGGTCGGGCCGATAAACATACCCGAGAAAAGGTAGGACAAACTAGGGTGGTGCTGCCAATAGGTCACCAGACTGCGTAGCAAATCGGGACGGCGTAGCAGAGGGCTATCCGCTGGGGTCGCAGCACCTAACGTAATGTGATTGCCACCACCAGTCCCGGTATGGCGGCCATCAAGCATAAACTTTTCGGTCGCTAAACGGCTTTGATGCGCCTCTTCATACAAGGTACGGGTGTTATCGACCAACTCCTTCCAGTTACTCGCTGGATGGATATTGACTTCGATAACGCCTGGGTCGGGCGTCACTAACAAACGCTGCAGGCGGTAATCTTTAGGGGGTTCGTAGCCTTCAAGAACAACCGGCAGTTGGAGTTTACAGGCGGTTTTTTCAATCGCGTTAATCAGGGCAATATAGTGTTCGAGATACTCCATTGGTGGCAGGAAGATATGCAGCTTTCCAGCACGAGCCTCGATACAAAGGGCTGTGCGCACAACTTCTGTGGCATCAAAGATGGCCTTTCCTCCACCCTTATTATCGCCTGACGTAGAATCTTTACCCTCGCCATCTGCAACCTGAGCATCAGCAGCGCCGGGCATCATGGTACGCGAGTCAAAACTGGCCTCAATGGCAGCCTGGGGCTTGGTTGCCTGAAAATAATCAGTCACTACCGCGGGTTCTTTGTCAGCCCTATCGGTAGCAGCTGCTTTGAGTGTTTTATCAGCGGTAGGTCCTTCATCACTCAAAGAGACTCTTTCCGCAAAAGGATCGCGTTCGGGTTCCTTGGCTTGCAGGGCCTCTGCTTCGTTAAGCCAGGGCAGAGAGTCGAGAGGCAGACGAAAGCCCATGGGGGAATCCCCGGGCAACAGCACCAGTTTGTCACGTTTCAAGGGCCAGGAACTACTCTTCCACTGTTCAACCCCGTAATCCCAGGCCAAAGGCAGTACATAACCCGCCGGAGTATCCAAACCTTTGTCTAAAAGGCGCGCAATGCGCTGACGCTCCAGACTATCACTGAGGGAGGATTCAAGGGCATCAATATTCTCAGGTAGAGATTGTTCTTTCCACAAATAGTAAAGGGCATCTTCATTGGCTTGTTGAATAAAACTCCGGTCAATGTCAATGTTGTCACAGAGCGCTTGAGAAAAGCGCTGAGCGTCTTCCTCGTTATGACCATAGTCTTTATCGACTCGAGCCAATAAGCTGTCATCCTGCCACAGCGCTTTGCCATCGGTGCGCCAAAAACAACCCAGGGCCCAGCGCGGTACTTGCTCACCGGGATACCACTTACCCTGACCATAGTGCAAAACACCACCGGGGCCGAAACGTTTTCGTAAGCGCAGCAGCAAGTCTTTCGACAAGCGGAGTTTATCGTCACCCAGAGCCTCGATATTCCACTGCGCCGACTCCATATCATCGACGCTAACAAAAGTCGGCTCGCCACCCATGGTCAGACGCACATCCATCGCTTCCAGTTCGCTATCAACCTTTTTGCCGAGAGCATTAACCAGAGCCCACTGCTCCTCGCTGTAGGGCTTGGTGACGCGGGGATCTTCGTGGATACGATAAACTTTGTTGTGAAAACTAAACTCAGTTTCGCACTCGTCTGTATAGCCTTCTATGGGCGCGGCCGATGCGGGATCTGGGGTGCAGGCTAAGGGAATATGCCCCTCACCGGCAAACAAGCCCGACGTTGGATCAAGACCTATCCAACCAGCTCCCGGTAAATACACTTCACACCAGGCATGGAGGTCGGTGAAATCTTCTTCTGCGCCTGCCGGGCCATCCAGCGGTTTAACATCAGGTTTTAACTGCACCAAATAACCAGAAACAAATCGCGCGGCCAAACCCAAGTGGCGGAATATCTGCACCAACAGCCAACTGGTATCGCGACAAGAACCCTTGGCTATGTCCAGAGTTTTTTCGCAGCTCTGAATACCCGGTTCCAAACGAATATTGTAGCCAATGGCTGCTTCCAACTTCTGGTTTTGTTCAACAAGAAAGTCATTAATGCTACGCTTTTTAGTGCTGATACCAGCCACCCACTCTCTTATCAGCGGGCCGTCTTCACTAACTTCCAGAAAGGGAGCCAGTTCTTTTTTTAAAGATTTGTCGTATTCAAAGGGAAAGTTTTCTGCGTATTCTTCGACGAAAAAATCAAAGGGATTAATGGCCACCAAATCGGCAATAACTTCCACTTTGAAGGAAAACTTACGGGTCTTTTCCGGAAAGACAAGACGCGCCATAAAATTGCCAAAGGGGTCTTGCTGCCAGTTAATAAAATGATTTTCCGGCTCTACCTTAAGTGTATACGCATGTATTGGCGTACGGCTATGAACCGCAGGTCGCAGGCGAAGCACATGGGGAGACATATTTATCGGACGGTCAAACTTGTATTCAGTTTCATGCTGAATCGCTACGCGAATAGTCATTTACTGCTCCTGGTGAATATTCTAAAGACAAGAAATCGAGGGAGATTAAGCCTGGCCAATGGCAAACCAATTGTCGTAGAAGCACTGATGCAAGCCCGCAAACTGGATCTGTAACTCGTTGATATGATCTCTGAAACGCTGGTCAATATCGTCGTCTGAGGCGGCATTAAAAACAAACGGGTCCATCGCCTCCAACTGTGCCAAAACAGCTTTCTGTCGCGGTAATTTGTACACCGACTCGACGATACGATTATGACAAAACCGCAGAGTACGCGGAAAAAATTCATCTTCTAATAAAAAACTAATGACTTCCGTCCCGCCGATACGGGTTCGTACGGTACGGCGATAGCTTAAATCGGCACTTAGCGAACGCAGTACATGGCCCCATACTACCTGGTCTAAATTAATACCAATATCGTCACTGGGCTGGAGTAAAAGAGACACCCCTGCATCCAGAATGCGAGTGGTCATATCGGCCCGTTCCAAATTTTTACCTAGCTTAATAAACTGCCAGCCATCATCGTGATTCGTCGTATCACTGAGAAGGCCGTTAAGCTGTTGGCAGCTTTTAATAATGCCATCGATAAATTCGTAACGTGGTCGCCTCAACAAGCCCTGCTGAGTGTTGTTACGAATATACAAATAAAGTTCGTTGACGCATTCCCATACTTCCGAAGCCAGTACATCACGACTAGTACGAACATTCTCACGAAGCATTTTTGCCGCCGAAAGAGTCGAGCCTGGTTGCTCGTCAAACAACATAAATTTAAGCACATTGCGTTCGTCGCGATTTTTATAGCGTTCGGCAAAAGCACTTTCGGCACTGTTGAGAATAATCAGGTTATACCAGGTGATATCAACACCCTTCGGTAAATCCAGCAGCAGCTTATGGTAAACACCAACCAAACGAGCGGTATTTTCAACCCGCTCCAGGTAGCGAGCGAGCCAGTACATACGTTCTGCCACTGTCGATAACATCATCGGCGTACCTCCGTATCAACAATCCAGGTGTCTTTACTACCGCCACCCTGAGACGAATTAACGACTAACGAGCCACGCTCCATCGCCACCCGCGTTAAACCGCCGGTGGTAACATAAATATCGTCGGCCTGAAGAATAAAAGGCCTTAAATCGAGATGTCTGGGTTCAAGATCACCACCATCGACCAGGGTAGGACTGACGGATAAATTCAACGTTGGCTGAGCAATATAATTACGCGGATTAGCCTTAATCAAACGGGCGAAGTCTTGGCGCTGGCGCTTGGTAGAGTGGGGGCCAATCAACATGCCGTAGCCACCCGATTCATTCGCCGGTTTGACGACAAGAGACTCGAGGTTGTCGAGTACATAAGCCAGTTGTTCGGGGTCAAAACACAGCCAGGTTTTCACATTGTCGACAATGGGTTCTTCGTTGAGGTAGTACTGGATCATTTGCGGTACAAAAGCGTACACCACTTTGTCGTCAGCGACCCCCGCCCCCGGGGCATTCGCTAGCGCCACATTTCCGGCTCGCCAAGCACGCATCAAACCGGGCACACCTAGCACGGAGTTTTTATCAAAACATTCGGGGTCGAGAAACATATCGTCAATGCGCCGATAAATCACATCGACCCGCTCCAAGCCGGCAATGGTGCGCATGTACACTTTATCGTCATCACCGACTTGAAGATCTCGCCCCTCTACCAGTTCAACACCCATTTGCTGAGCAAGAAAAGCGTGCTCAAAGTAAGCGGAATTATAAATACCTGGCGTTAAGACCACTATCTCCGGCTTTTTAATTTTTCGAGGCGACAATGCCGCCAGGGTATCGAACAGTTTTGAGGGGTACTCGTTAATCGGTAATATACGATCATTCTCAAACAATTCGGGTAACACACGCTTAGTTATGGAGCGGTTTTCCAGCATATATGCCACACCCGAGGGCACTCTTAAATTATCTTCAAGCACATAGAACTTACCACTGTCATCGCGCACCAGATCGGTGCCGCAAATATTCGCCCACACCCCAAAAGGAGGCGAGACACCCTGACACTCGGGGCGAAAATTCTTTGAATCCGCGAGAATATGTGCGGGGAAAATACCGTCTTTGACAATACTCTGGTCGTGGTAGACATCGTCGATAAACAGATTCAGGGCTTTTAGCCGCTGCT
>JBFHDT010000212.1:0-4601 GCA_041584575.1 Porticoccaceae bacterium | reverse complement strand
CTGCGGAGTCCTTGCAACTAGGCGTCGACAATGGCCTCGACCCCGCGGTGTTGTCGGAGATTATGCTGAAAAGTTCCGGCTGCAACTGGTCGCTAGAAAAATACAATCCTTACCCCGGCGTGATGGATGACGTGCCTGCCAGCCGTGACTATGAGGGTGGTTTTATGGTGAAACTGATGCAAAAAGACTTAGGGCTGGCGATGCAAGCTGCTCTTGCCAGTCACTCCAGTACGCCGATGGGCGCATTGGCGAACAGTCTTTATGGCCTGCATGAAAACGCCGGTGGTGAGCAGCAGGCGGATCTCGACTTCTCCAGTATTCAGCAAATGTTTGCTCAACAAACGGATTCATAGAGTCTTAAGCGTAATTCGTTGTGCTACCACCCGGCTGTCAGAAAAAATCCGTGTTGGTCGACGAGTGGTCGCTATGCAATTTATTTTTTGCTCCCGTAGCGTATGATCTAGCACTGAATTAGCTTGAGGCCCTCTCCGTAATGGCGTGAAGCTCTTGCAGTGAATGGAATCAAAGAATGGATAACAGGGAAGATCAGCTCCTTCTTTTGCAAAAAAAAATCCTCGAGAGAGTTGCCCTGGGGGCCGATTTTCAGGAGATGCTCGATGAGTTGTGTATTGCCTCTGAGCTGCTGGTATCGGAGTCCGTTTGTTCGGTGATGGTTTTTGATCAGTCGAAGCAATATCTCGATGTGATTTCAGGGCCTAGGCTACCGAGTGCAGTGGCAGATCGACTCAAGGGTACGGTGCCTGCCAGGCACTCCGGTTCTTCTGCGCGGGCGGTTTTGCAAAATACGCCTGTCTATGTCAGCAATACTCAGGAGGACGAATCCTGGTCAGATGTTCGTCACTTAGCACGCGAATTTAATATTAATGCTTGCTGGTCCCACCCCATTAGGAATACCGGGGGTGATGTGGTCGGAGCTTTCGCCATATCAAGCTTTGAGGCGAGAGAGCCAAGTTCTTTTCAGCAGCAGCTGCTGACTGAATCGGCCAATATTGCCGGTATTATTATCGAGCGTCATTATCGCGAAAAAGACCTTTGGGATAAAGCTCACCAGGATAAGTTAACGGGCCTGTGCAATCGGCCTATGTTTGACATGACCTTAAATCACGCTATTTCCAGTGCTAGACGTCACGAAGCGCAGCTGGCGGTTTTATTTGTCGACCTCGATAACTTCAAATTTATCAACGACACCTATGGTCATAAAGCGGGTGATGATGTGCTGCAAGAAATAGCCTCGCGCCTACAGCGCTGTCAGCGCAGTAGTGATACTTTGGCTCGCTATGGCGGTGATGAGTTTACGTTGCTATTGGAAAATATTGATGACATTAATAGTGTGACCCAAGTGGCCCAGCGTATTATTGACGAATGCGCCATTCCCATTGACTCCGATGGTTGGAGCGCATCGGTGTCGGCCAGTGTTGGCATCAGCCTTTTCCCTAACGATGCACTGGAACTACGAGAATTGCTCAGCTTTGCCGACCGGGCAATGTACAAAGCAAAGTCTAAAGGCCGCAACGGGTTTTATTTTTACGAAGAGGGTTTAACGCGGGTTGTCGAAGCGAAAAAAAAGCTGAGTGTAGAGTTGCGTTGCGCTCTGGAAAACAATGAATTTGTATTGTTTTATCAGCCTGTTTTTCTGGCGAGTGGGCCAATGTCACGCTCATTGGAAGCGTTGGTTCGCTGGAATCATCCAACCCGAGGCTTATTGACCACTGGTGACTTTTTACCGATGGTCGAGGAAGAGGGCCTGATGGATGAGCTCAGTGAGTGGGTGCTACACGCCGCTTGCGCCCAGGCAAAAAGTTGGCTCGATGCGGGTTTTTCGCTTGCTAAAATAGCCATCAATTTTTCCCTTTTCAGCGAGCAAATAGATTTTTGTGAGATGGTTGGTCGGGTGCTTGATGAAACACAGCTACCCCCATCATGTTTAGAGCTAGATATTGCCGAGAGTCTTTTGGCCAGTGGTCGTGACGTGCTTATTGATGAATTAGAACAGTTGCGTAAGCGTGGTATAGATGTGGCTCTCGATAATTTTGGTACTGGTGGCGTGTCTCTGGCGCTATTGGCTCGATTGCCTATCGATTTACTGAAAATGGATAGAGATTTTGTCGATAATTTGACCCCAGATAATGATGATCCTCGGCTAATAAAAACGATTATCGCCATGGCTTCTAACCTCGGCTTGCCAGTACTGGCGAAGCGTATTGAAACAGAATTACAGCATGACATTCTCGTCCGCGAAGGCTGTGATTTATTACAGGGTTATTTCTTTTCTGCCCCACTGGCTGTCAGCGATATTGAAAACCTGCTTCAGCGTGGCTAGAGCCTGAATATCAATTATCCCTACCCTGTTTTGTCCGGATGAAAGAGTAGAAATTTCGTTGACTGCGGAGTCAACGTGCCCTCTGTTTTAGCCGCCCTGAGTCATCGTTCTAATGTTTTATCGACGTATCATATTGACGTATCATATTGGCTCTTATTGGCTAAGCTTGGAGAGGCAGAAATGAGTGTCCTTGTAGACAAGAACATTGATGTACCCATGCGTGATGGCGTTTTACTGAAAGCTGATGTTTATCGACCCGCCGATGAAGGGCAATACCCGGTTCTGGTGCAAAGAACGCCCTATAACAAAGAGATGTGGCTAATCACGGCTTCAACGCTTGATCCTATTCGAGCTGCCGCAGCGGGTTTTGTGGTGGTGATTCAGGATGTACGCAGTCGCTGGGCCTCTGAGGGTGACGTTTTTTTCCCTTATCGTGATGAAGAATCGGACTGTGCTGATACAGTGGATTGGGCGGCACAGCAGGCCTGGTCGGCGGGTGTTGTCGGTTGCTACGGATTGTCCTATATGGGGGGTAACACCTGGTTGGGGGCTGCGTCGGGACACGAGGCCCTGCGAGCCATTTCACCAACGACGGCACCGAATAGCTTTTGGAACAATAATTTTTGGCGCGATGGTGTGATGCAGCTGTCTACACTGGTGACCTGGGCGCTGCGTATTATTGGCCCTGCCGCCTTGATTCGCTCGGGTAAAGAGCTGCCTGAATTAATGGCTCGCCTTAGCGAGCTTGCTGACGCCAATGATGCTTTTAGTGAGTTAGTTTGCGAACGCCCATTGAACGAATTGAGCGCCGGGCATAAAGAAGATGAAAATTTTGTGCCCTTTCTTTATGAGATGTTCAAGCACCCTGTGCCCGATGACTGGACTGATAAAATCTTGCTCAATAATAGGCACGAGTCCGTAAAAGTGCCAGCGCTTATTATTGCCGGTTGGTATGACATGTTGCTCGGTGCCGATCTTGAGCATTTTGCCGGTATGAAAGCCAATGGGGGCACTGAGCTGGCGCGCGAGAATACGCGTATTATTATTGGCCCCTGGTCTCACGGTATGTTTATGAACATGGTCGGGCAGGTCGATTTTGGCTTTCGTAGCAGTGGCCTGTTTATGGATTTAAAGGAAGATCTCACCACACTGCAATTGCGCTGGTTTAGTCGTTGGTTAAAGGACGAACAAAACGGTATTGAAAATGAAGCGCCGGTTAAGGTCTTTGTGCAAGGCATTAATCGTTGGCGTGATGAGCAGGAGTGGCCGCCTGCTCGTGCAGTGGCGACGCCCTGGTATCTCGGTAGCAATGCTGGCCTTGGGCCTGATAAACCACAGTTTGACATGTCGCCCGATAGTTATGTTTATGATCCTGAGGATCCTTGCCCGACCTGTGGGGGGACATTATTAATGCCGCCTAAATATACACCAGGCCCTGTTGATCAAGCGCCTATTCTCGATCGTCGTGATGTGCTGGTTTATACCTCAGATGTATTGACAGAAGATTTGGAATTAGCGGGTGCAGTCAGTGCTGAAATTTATGCTAGTACCTCAGCGCCTGATACTGACTGGATGATTAAGTTGTGTGAGGTGCGAGCTGATGGCAAGACGTTTAATGTCTGCGATGGTGTGCTGCGGGCCTCTTATCAAGGCCATCAAACCGGGGAAGTTTTTGAGCCGGGGGATGTGGTGAAATGGAAAATTAATTTGCTGGCGACGGCGATGGTGTTTAAGGCGGGACATCGCCTTCGAGTAATCATCACGTCGAGTGACTTTCCCCGTTACGATCGCAACCCCAATACTGGAGAGCTAGGGGTTGAGGCGGTTGGCAGCGTGTCAGCGTTACAGAAGGTATATCATGATCAGCGTTATGCGTCTCATTTGGTGCTACCAGTCATTAACGCTTAATGACACTCGCTAACAAAAAGGATTGTTTTCTCTTTTGTTAGCGAGTAAGAAGTGTCTTGGCGACGAGTAGAAACGAATTGTTCGTAGTCTATAGCCCGTAGCTATCGCGACGAGCGAGAAAGGTTTCAACGTCAACTGCCATTGATAGTACGTCGTGAACTTTCCCTTCTCTGTCTTTAACTTCATTTTCAAGTAAAGCTTCAGGATGAAAGCCTAGTTCCTGGAAGAGCTTGCGAGCGCCAGTTTGGTCTAGAGTCATCCGGGCATAGATTTTTTCGATTTTCTTATCCAGTGATATACGGAACAGTTCGCGCACAAGAGCGCGACCGACACCTGTTTCACGATGGCTGGG
>JBFHDT010000211.1:0-4620 GCA_041584575.1 Porticoccaceae bacterium | reverse complement strand
TAAGAGGCGCTGGGGTTCGTTGGGGGCGGGCAACTCAAGGGGCAGTCCAAAAGCGCCGCTTTGTATAAATTTAACAAAGGCGGGGGTGCGCAAAATATTGGTAATGGGCTGGTGCAAGTCTTCGTTGCGTAGGCCCAGCAGCTTCGCTGCAGCGGGGTTCCACCAGTCGACAGTGCGTTCTTCATCGAGAATAATCAGTCCTTCATCGAGGGCGCTGGTGATTTTGCGGATGCGCTTCACCACGGCGCGCAGGTCATCCCTGGTTCGAATATTGCGTTTTTGCAGGCGGTAGAGTTGATCGGAAATATCACCCCATACGCCGGTAGATTCGGGGGGAATACCCTGCCCTCCGCCATCAAGCCACTGATAGAGGCGGCGGACTTTAAGCAGGGTCCAACCCATATACAGGCCGCCGCCGACCAACAGGGTCAGGGCGATATAACCATTTAAAAAACCGACGATACCTAGAGCGAGCGCAAGCACAATGATGCGCTGTAACTCGACACGTAATCCTCTTTGCACCAATGAGCGCCCCTATGGATTTATGCTTAAAAGTTAGTCAGCAACCAGTGTTTGTGAAAAGCGGTAGCCGGCGCCGCGCACGGTTTGAATAAAACGCTCGTGTTTATCAATACTCAGTGCTTTGCGTAGGCGGCGAATATGCACGTCTACGGTGCGCTCGTCCATATAAACATTGCCGCCCCAAACGTGGTCGAGAATCTGGTCGCGTGAATAAACTCGATCCTGGTGACTGAGAAAAAAGCTCAGTAGGCGAAACTCTGTCGGCCCCATTGCCAGTGCCTGGCCGTTGATACTGACATGGTGGCTAACGGGATTAAAAAGCAAACCTTCGACCTGAATGGGGTCTTCCTGAACAGCAGTTTCTTGACGACGCAGAGTGCTTTTAATGCGGGCGACAAGTTCGCGGGGTGAAAAGGGTTTACTTATGTAATCGTCGGCCCCGGAGTCGAGGCCTTGAATCATATTGTCTTCTTCAGCCTTGGCAGTAAGCATAATGACCGGCAGCTTCGCGGTCAGCTCATCGCGGCGTAGACGACGCAGCAATTCGAGACCGCTGGTCTCGGGCATCATCCAGTCGAGTAATACCAGGTCGGGGCTTTCGTCGATAATCAGCGCGTGGGCGTTGCGGGCATTTTCGGCTTGCAGGCAGCGATAGCCTGCCACTTCGAGTGCGACGCTGACCATATCCCTGATAGCACTTTCATCATCGACAATTAAAACGGTAGATTCTGCCATGTCTGTATCCCTATGCTGAAGTAGGCTGTCATTAGATGACGACAGAGTGACAATTATATGACACCGGTAGGGTCTTCTGACGGCTTCAGGTAGAAAAGCGGTCGACCACGATGGCAACAAATAGCGCTACCCCAACCCACTGGTTATTGCGAAAGGCATTAAAGCAAGCCTCTGGCTGGCGGTGACGGGCGATGATCTGCTGATAGATAAACAACAGGCCAACTACCAGCACACCGCCAAAATAAACCATTCCGAGCTTGAAGGCATCGCCGGTCAGCACCAGGGCGAGCAACGTGAGGGCCTGCAGTACGCCAATCCAAAACAGGTCGAGATCAGCAAACAAAATGGCAGTAGACTTAATACCGACTTTTAAATCATCTTCCCGATCGACCATGGCATAAAAAGTATCGAACACTACCGTCCATAAAACCACAGCGAAATAGAGTACCCAAATTTCTTTCACCAACGTACCGGTTTGAGCGGCGTAGGTCATGGGGATACTCCAGGCCCAGGCGGCGCCGAGTACCACCTGGGGTAGGTGGCTGTAGCGTTTTACAAACGGATAAATAGTGGCGATGGCGACACCACCAAAGGAGAGAGCAATAGTCAGTCGGTTGGTCATCAACACCAGGAAAAAGGCACTAAAACACAGACAGGCAAAGAGGATAAGGGCTTCCTGCGGGTCAATACGACCATCTACCAGGGGCCGATGGCGGGTGCGGGTCACGCTACCGTCGACCTTGCGGTCGGCGTAGTCGTTGATAACGCAACCTGCGGCGCGCATCACGATCACGCCGAGTACGAAGATAATTAATACCGCGATGGAAGGAAAACCATCCGCCGCAATCCACAGTGCCCAAAGGGTCGGCCAGAGCAACAGTAGTGTGCCGACTGGCTTGTTGAAACGCATTAATTCGAGAAAGGCGCGAGTTCTGGGTGAGGCGTTGAGCATAGTTAATGGTGGCCTGATAGGTCGTTGGGGGCAGCGTTAACGGGGCTAAAGGTGGGCAGAAAAATTTCACTCACCAGTAAGGGTTTGTCGGCAATATAAAATACCGAGCGCCGACCCCATAGCGGCGAGTCAAAGATACCAAGTTCCTGCGGCAATGCCACTTTTGCTGGTTGTACGCGAGCCAGTTCCAGTTTGCCGCGTCGCATCGATGGATCGGCAAACAGCAAGGCACCCAGGGGGCGTTCATCGAGTTTGCGCAGTCGTGCCAGTCGACCGGTCAAGCTACTTAACGGCAGTACACTGCGGGCGTAAACCCAGGGCTGGTCACTGCCATAGAGAATGACTTCGCGCACCACAGCGAGTTGCGGGTGGGGGATGCCCAGAGTCCTGGCCTCGGTACGGCGGGGTTTTGCGATGCCCTGCGCTAAAATGCGTACACGAAACTGACCAGCACTGGCGGCGACTAAACGCTGGGTGAGAGAACCACGGTCGAGCAACCAGGGACGCCACCGGCTGGGTACATTATAGGCGGGCAAACGCCGGTAGCTTTGCCAAAGGGCTTCACGGTGCTTTGTAAGGCTGTGGTCGCGAGGCTTTGAAATCATCATTAATTACAAACTGTAAGACAGGCTTAGTGAGCCGTATTTGTGATGATGGGGCTGTTGTTTGAACTCGCGGGTGCGAAACACATGGGCGAAGGAGACTTTCCAGCGCCCAGTGATAAAGCTTAAGCCGAGTGCAAAATCGGCGACGGCACTTTCTTTGTCGACACTGTGGCTATCGCGAAAAGTGTTGCCATCGAGAAAAATATCCCGTGCTACCAGGCGGCCATCCATCGAGAAAAAAGCGTGCAGGCTGTGAAAGAGTCCATTGGGTGAAAGACGTCGATAGTCGTGTCTGCCGGGGGTGCTATTGTCACCGCCGGGGCGTACCGCCGAGGTGCCAAAATCATCGGGTAGCTGCCAGCCAATACGGTACTCGCCACCGATATTAAGATAGGTCGCGACATTGCCAAGGTTAACGCCACCGTGAGCGATAAAATCGTGGCTTAGGGCACCGATAAGGTTACCTTTGAAAATCTTCTCTTTGTGCTCGTAAATCAATTGCAGGCCAAGTTCGTTGCGCAGTTGGTTATCCCAGCCATTGTACTTTTCAAAGCCGCGTATATCGTGGATAAGATCCTGTGTCTCATGGCCGAGTGCTGCAGGCCCAACTATACCGATACTGAGACCTATAATATCCAGCTGGTCATCACTGCGGGTATGGTAGGCAATGCCGCCATAAAGATAGCCTGCATAGGGGCGTTCATCGACAACCACATCGTAGCGCTCGGTGCTCGACGGGGTATACATCAACTGCCCAAGGCTGAGCACAAGGTTGTGCTCAAGCTTATCGTTGATACGATTAAAAAAGCGCAATCGGTTATTTAAGTGCTGCAGCCAAGCGGGGTACTGGGGGTCACTGACCAGCTCGTTAGTATCGGGAGAAACCCACGAAATACGCACGCCATTCGTGTAATTCTGGTCGGTTTCACCGAATAGATCATTTTCAAAATACACATTTAACGTCCATGGAGCTGGTCGATCGTGGCTGCCCTTAGTGTGGCCACTAGCGATGACAGGTGCCAGGCAGGTAAGCAAAATGAGTAAACTGGCAATGTGACGCATTGACCTATCCTTCGTGTGCAGGTGGCGATAAATAGCAGTGGGAATTATGGCGTTAGCGGCAAGGGAAGAACACCACTCAAGCCAAGATAGATGAGATTAATTGGTGTAACAGCCCATCAACGAAGAACTCAACGTGGTGGTGAGGGCTGTAGTACCATCGTACTACAGCCTTACCCGCTGCCATTTAAGACAGCTGCCTCATGATGAATGATGGCCCGAAGCGGGTGCCCCAAAATTAATCAACCGGAGAATAAAATGAACAGTTCCGCCGACACTCACTATCAAACACTCAGCATCGAGCACAAAGACGGTGCCGACTGGCTGACCCTCAACCGCCCCGATGCTTTCAATGCCATTAACCAGGCAATGACAGAAGAGCTGCTCGACTACTTTGGCAAGCTCTACTTCAAGCACGAAGTGCGCGTTGTGGTACTGCGCGGTGCTGGCAAACACTTTTGCTCTGGCCTCGACCTTAATGACGCTGGCCACTTTGGTGCCAGCAATCCTGCTGATATGCGCGGTCAACGCTTGATATCAGAGATCATCATGCGCATGCGCCGCTGCCCCCAGCCCATCATCGGCTTAATGCAGGGCGCGGCAACTGGCGGTGGGCTTGCCTTCGCCCTCGCCTGCGATGTGCGTTATGCCGCGGACAATGCTCGAATGAATGTCGCCATGGCGAAAATCGGTCTCACCGGGTGCGATATTGGTATTAGCTACTTTTTGCCCCGTGCTGTCGGTACC
>JBFHDT010000210.1:0-4637 GCA_041584575.1 Porticoccaceae bacterium | reverse complement strand
GCCAAGTGATTTATCGCATCAAGGTTAGCGCGAAGATGGTTTGGGTTAATCGTGCCAACGATAGCGCTGTGAACCCCGGGGTGAGCAAAAATCATTTTGAAGCTTTGTTGTACCGGATCATGCGCAGGTTCGTTATTAGAGGGCCGGTTTTGGGCGGCATGACCACTGGCCAGAGCTTTTTTAATCAGTACGCCCTTGCCGTGTTGGTGGCAGTAGTCAGCCACCGGTATTTCATCGTGGTGGTGCAGGTTCCAGGTAATCATCACCACGTCACCCTGTGCGGCGGCCAGCAGGCCGCCTTCGACGGTTTTTGTCGACATGCCAATTGCACGCACTTTGCCCTCTTTTTTAAGCTCTGCAAGGGTGTTCAGCGTGCCGTATTGCTCGAGTATTGCCATGTCGTTACCGTCTGAGTGAATTAGAACAATATCTAAGACGTCAGTATTGAGACGACGCAGGCTGCGCTCGACACTAAAACGGGTGTGCTCGGGGGAGAAGTCGTAGCGTGATTCGCCATTAATAAACTCTTCGCCAACTTTGGTGCAAATTAACCAGTCCTGACGTTGCCCCTGGAGCAATTTGCCTAGGCGTTGCTCACTGTTGCCGTAGGCGGGCGCAGTGTCGATCAGGTTAATACCGTTATCTTTCGCAAGATCAATAAGTGTCGCCGCTTCTTTGTCGTCAGGGATCTTGAAGCTTTGGGGGTATTTAACCCCCTGGTTGCGGCCCAGTTTAACCGTGCCCAAGCCGAGCAGGCCGACCTCCATGCCGGTGTTGCCGAGGGCGCGTTTAGCGAGCATTAAGCATCTCCAAAAAATGTCTGCCAGGGTGGCGGTGCAACATCTGGTGTTTTTAGGGGCAGGGCAGGGGGCGAGGCAGTGTGTGGTTTGATGCCTTTTTTCGTCAACAATTCGACAACCTGAGTGGCCAGATTGGGTGCCAGCGTGAGTTTGGTGGGCCAGGCGGCAATCACGTTTTGGCAGTTGCCAGCCCAGTCGGCGTAGGCCTGGTCGGGGCGGGCAAAATTGCGCTGCAGAGGTTCCGCCCGTTCGACCGGGAGTGTTGCCCATTGGGCATTGCTGAGATCGACCCAGGGCAGTAATTCGTTTAACTCACGCTTTGCGCAGTGGATTAATTCATCGCTATTTTGGCTCGCGCCTTTCTCTGCGAGAGTGCCACCGAGATACCATACTTGACTACCATCATGACAGGTGTGGCTGGAAATAGTGACCCGGGGGGTTGTTTCTGCGCCCAGGCAGTGGCCAAAAAAACTGTGGGGATGGCGGTGTTTGACCAGCACTTGTTGCAGGGGACGGGTTTGCATGGCGGGGCTGGAGGCATCCAGCTGCTTGAGCAGCCTAGCGTTACCCTGTCCAGCGGTGAGCACAATGGCCGCGCTGTTGAGTAATAGTCGTTGTTCACCACTAATGATTTCAATGGCGTGGCAGCCGTCGGGCAGACGTTCGAATTTTGCTGTTTGCCAGTCAATCTGAAAAATACGTGACTGAAGAGGTGTGGCAAGTTGGCGCACGAGGGAGGGGACGTCCAGTACCATATCGACGAGTTTATAGACCGAGCCCCTAAAGTCGGGCACTTGCAACAGAGGGGGCAACTGCTTGCCGCTGACTTTATCGACGCGCCCGCGAGTGGCTTTACTGGCAAAAAACGTCGTTAGGCGTGAGGTGGTTTTTGCGCTCGACCACAAATAAAAATGGTCGCTAAGAAGCTTGCAGCCGCGCAGATCAATTTCGCCGTCGCCCTGTAGACATTTTCGCCAGTATCCCGGCATATCGGCAATGGCTTCCGAGGCCCCCGTTAACAGGCCGCTCAGGGTGTATTTAATACCACCGTGAATCATGCCCTGGCTGGCGACACTCTGATCACTGCCCAGGGCTTTGTTTTCCAACAGGATGGCGTTATAGCCTGCATTGCAAAGCCGGTGGAGTAGCCAAAGTCCGGCAATGCCACCGCCGATAATGGTGATATCAGTTTGCACGTGTTGTACTTTACTGCTGGCCTTAAAGGTGTCGGAGCTTGATGGCATAAGGGTGTTGGTTTCCTGAGGTGCTTTTTAAGATTATAACGCTTTGTGCAAAACCTTTTGCGGCTATCCATTGGCCTCGGTATGCTGCCCCCATCTGGAGGCACCACTTGGCTCGATTACTTTACACGCTGCTTATTTATCTCTGCTTGCCCTTAATTCTGTTGCGCCTACTTTGGCGTGGCAGTCGTGCACCGGCCTATCGTCGGCGCTGGGGAGAACGCTTTGGGTTTGTCGAGAGACTGGCCGATGCACAGCCAGTGATTTGGGTTCACTCCGTCTCGGTGGGTGAAACCATCGCCGCCGCGCCGATGATTCGTCGCCTGCAAAAAAAATACCCTGACGCGACTCTACTTGTGACGACGATGACACCGACCGGCTCGGCGCAGGTGAAAAAGATCTTTGGTAGTCGTGTTGAGCACTGTTACGCCCCCTACGATATGCCTGATGCCATCGCCCGGTTTTTGAGTCGTACTCACCCAGATTTGTTAGTGATTATGGAAACCGAGTTGTGGCCGAACTTAATTCACGCTTGTCATCAACGGGCTATCCCTGCGGTGCTGGCTAATGCGCGTTTGTCTGCAAAATCAGCAGCTGGCTATGCCAAAGTAGGGCGATTGTCTCGACCGATGCTCCGTGAGTTGACAGCCATCGCAGCACAAACCAAAGCCGATGGCGAACGGTTTATACAGCTGGGTGTTAGCAATACAGCCCTTGAGGTTACCGGCAATATTAAATTTGACCTGCAACTCGACGCGGCGCTTCGAGAAAAAGCAGCGTTGTTGAAGAAGCAATGGCAGGGTTCTAGCCCTAGACCCGTGTTTCTGGCAGCCAGCACTCACCGGGGTGAAGATGAAATCGTCCTCGATGCTTATAGCCAGGTGCTAGAGCAGCGGCCCGATTTACTGCTGGTGCTGGTGCCGCGCCACCCCGAGCGCTTTGACGAGGTGGCGGCGCTTTGCCGGGAGAGAGACTACTGTCTACAGCGACGTAGTGAGACCGGCCCTGGTGATAGTCGCCAACTTGAGAGTAGTGTGCAGATCCTGCTGGGCGACACGATGGGTGAGCTGTTGAGTTTTTGTGGTGCTAGTGACTTTACCTTTGTTGGCGGTAGCCTGGTGGATGTCGGTGGGCATAACTTGATTGAACCCGCTGCCTGGGGGGTGCCAGTGTTGAGTGGCCCGCACCTGTTTAATTTTACCGAGGTAGGCCGCTTGTTGACTGAGGCGGGGGGGCTGGCGATTTGTGCAACAGCCACTGAGCTGGCAGAGCAGGTGATAGCGCTATTGGTCGATACAGACTTGCAACAGCAGATGTCTAGTGCAGCGCTCGCGGTGACCGAAGCCAACCGCGGAGCGCTGGACAGGCTTACAAAGTTACTCGAGAATCAGATTTACCAACGACCAGCTCAGGTTTCATCCAGGCATTGAGTTTGTTGATGTCGTCCGGGCTTAACAAGCCTGCGACTTCTTTAAGATTGAGCATGCTCAAGATATAGTCGTAGCGGGCGTTAGCGTAGTCACGTTGCGCTTGATACAACAAGCGTTGTGAAATCAGCAGATCGACAATATTTCGTGTGCCAACATCGTAACCGGCTTGAGTGGCTTCAAGGGCGCTTTGGGCGGAAATAATACCCAGGCTTCTGGCTTCAACACGAGCACTGTTGGTTTGCACCTTTAAGTGCTGTGAACGAGCCTGTTGAGTGATATTGCGTTGGATGTATAGAAGGTTTTCCTGTGCCTGAATAAACTCCTGCTGAGCGATTTTGCGCTCGGCGCTGACCAGTCCGCCAGTGTAGAGAGGTGCATCCATTCGCACGGAAAAGACCAGCGGTTCGTTGTCTTCAGAAAAGGGCTGCTTGGTTAGACCATCGGGATCGAAAGTTCCGTCCTGGTGATAATTCGAATAGCTCAGCTTGGCCGATACGCGTGGCAAGTGTTCAGCGCGTTTGGCGTTGGCATTTTTTTCAGAAGCCTGCATATTTAAGCGGGCGGCAGCGAGGGTGAAGTTGTTGTCCTGGGCAAATTTTACCCAGGCCTCCCGGTCAACGGGGTCGGTTGGCTGGATGGGAAACTCTGCCGCGAGTCCGGCGAGTTCATTATGAGGTTGGCCAGTCATCACTTCTAGTGCCTCAAAAGCGATATCGAGCGCACCTTCTGCTTCAAGGGTATTAACACGGGCAACATCGTGAGCAGCCTGGGCTTCGTGTACATCGGTAATGGCGAGTAATCCGACGTCAAAGCGTTCCTTGGTTTGCTCGAGTTGACGGCCAATGGCGCGCTGCTCAGCTTTGGCAGTGACTAAATTTTCACTGGTGCGTAAGACCTCAGTGTAGGCAATGGCAACGCGTATAATTAAGGACTGCTGCTCTGCCGCGAGGTTAGCGCTGGCTTGTTGGTCGAGGTCAAATCCCTGTTTAAAGGTGAACCAGGCGGGCAGGTCGAACAGAGGCTGCGTCAGAGTTAGTGAGTAAAATTCAGTTTCGTCATCATTGTTACCGCTTGCGCCAACGCTAAAGGAACCGCTTGGCCCGCCGTTAAGAGTGCGAAAGGAGTTTGAGTCGCCCTCACCATCAGCTATCTCGATACTCGCTGTC
>JBFHDT010000209.1:0-4640 GCA_041584575.1 Porticoccaceae bacterium | reverse complement strand
CGGGCCTGGTACTACTTGTGGTTTATGGCTTTTTATTGCATTACCACGGGTGTTGGTTTGTTGTCCCGTGTTTATTTATCGGATAGCGGTAGTTTCGATGCCGAACTGGCACTGCCGATGATGGCCCTCGAGTTGCTGCCACCTCTGGCCGTGGGTTTAGTGCTGGCCGGTATTTTCGCCGCCACCATGTCCACTGCTGATTCACTGATACTCAGTTGCTCCGCAGCGCTCACTCACGATCTTCTGCCCAATAGAATAGAGCGGCCATTGCTGATTAAGCTGACTACCCTTGTTATTACCGGCTGTGCGCTAATGCTGGCGCTGTCTAATAATCAAAGCGTGTTTAGTCTGGTGATCATGGCCTGGTCCGGTCTGGCCAGCGCCTTTGCGCCCTTACTGATTGTTCTCTGTCTGGGGATGAAACCACGTCAATTGGTCAGCATTATGGCTGCCTTGGCCGGCCTACTTACTGCGCTGTTATGGCGCTATCTAGGTTGGCATCATGCCGTGTACGAGGGTTTACCGGGAATACTGCTTGGTCTGGCAGTGCTGGTGCTGTGGCGAGAGCGCAAAGCTATTGTCGGTGGGGCCAGAAATTAAAAACAACGAAGGGCTGTTATCAACAAGCGTTGGGGATGTGTTTCATCACGGAGGACCGGTAATTTTTCTATCTATGGCGTCTCATTTAATGCCCCTTTTGCCAAATAGATAAAGGTCAAGGAGAAAACCGCTATGGCAAATATTGTCGAACAAAAATTTGAAAAGTTTCGTTCTCCTTTCCAGGCGTTTGTGCGTGATGAATCTCTGGCGAGTATCTTCCTCTTTGTGGCGGCTGTACTCGCGCTGCTCGCAGCCAACTCACCGCTAGCAGAGCAATATTTTGCCCTTGTACATTTGCCGATAATACTGGGTGTTGGCGATGTTGCTCTGACCTTTAATGCGCATCAGCTCATCAATGACGGCTTAATGGCACTTTTCTTTTTCATACTAGGGCTGGAGATAAAACGTGAATTTCTGGTCGGAGAATTGCGTGACCCGAAACGCGCAACGGCCTTGCTGGCAGCAGCTATTGGTGGCATGGCCGTACCCGCGGTGATTTATTTTTTCTTTAATCACGGTACATCATCACAACATGGCTGGGGCATCCCGATGGCCACCGATTCGGCCTTTGCACTGGGTGTGCTGATGATGCTTGGTGACAGGGTGCCGTCGAATTTAAAGGCCGTCCTCGTCGGCTATGTCATTATTGACGATCTCGGGGCCATTATGGTCATTGCACTGTTCTACACCGACACGCTAAATATGAATTACCTGGGTGCCAGTGTTGTCTGTTTGGCTGTCATGATTGGTTGTAACGTCATTGGGGTTCGCCATTTTTTTGTTTATCTGGCGACCGGTATATTGCTATGGGCTGGACTGATGAACGCTGGTGTCCACGGTACGGTGGCGGGTGTTTTAGTTGCCCTGGTAGTGCCTGCACGCGCCAAGCATGGACGGCGCTGGTTTCTGCGCCGCACTCAGAAGCTGATCGATAAAGTTGAGCGGCTTGAACAACGTGACACGGGCCAGAACAAAATACTGGGTAATCCTCAGCAACATGGCGCTGTGGAGGCTGTCGAGCAGGCAGCGGCATTGGCTACTACACCGCTGAGGCGTTGGGAGCGCGCGCTTGAAGCGCCTGTTCTTTGGCTCATACTACCCTTGTTTGCCTTCGCCAATGCGGGCATTCCACTGGGTTGGGAGCGCTTTGAGGAATTAGCGTCCAGCCCTATTGCCTGGGGTATTGTCGGCGGCCTGGTGATCGGAAAGACTTTGGGGATCAGTGTACTGGTCTGGCTCACCGTGCGCTGGAAGTGGGGGCGCTTGCCAGAAGGGGTGACACTCCCACATATTGTGGGTTTAGCGCTACTGGGCGGTATGGGGTTTACCATGTCAACGTTTATCGCTGTATTGACCTTTGATGGAGAGAATGCTCTTTTTCTGGCAAAAACCGGAATTCTCTTCGCATCGCTTATCGCGGGTGTCGGCGGGTATCTGTGGTTACGGTTTTGCCCCGGTGAGTGTGCTGAGAAAAACGTCTAAAGTGTTGTCTGTGGCGTGCCTGGATAAAGGCCTGGCACTGAGAGTTGTCGTTGCTTCAAGGGCCAGAGTTTTAGGCAAGCACGTTTCTGGCCTATTGGCACCTTAAGCGGCGCTCCCTCATTGTCTATGGATTGTTATATAATCAACGTTTCCCCTGTCCATTAAACGCTCTATCGATGTGATGAGCGACAACCAGGATGAAAAGGTGAACGACGATAGCCAGAAAAGTGCTAACCATCAGCAAGGCACTAGCGCAGAGCAACCTGAGGCCTATGGTTTCTGGAAGACCGTGCTTATTGTGCTTTGTGGCCATTTGGGTGTTAGGACAACTCAACAGCGTAAAACGGATTTTGAGAGAGCCAATGGAGTGCATGTTTTTGCCGTGGCCGTGATGTATTTTTTGCTGGTAATTATCGGCTTAATTGTACTGGTTAATGTTATCGCAGGCTGATGGCGTTGTGTAGAACACCTGTCTAAGACATCTTATTTTTCATCTTGACTTTCCGTTAAAAAAATATCGTTGACTTCCCCCTGCTGCAATTCTCTGCTTTCTCCGGGTGATAATTGCGGATCTAAATTCAATCCGCCGATAGATAGACGGTGTAGCTCTAGCACCTCGTTTTGAAAGCGGCCAAACATTCTTTTAATTTGATGGTAGCGGCCCTCGGTTAAATGCACTTCCCCAACGTGACTGCTGATAATTTTCAGCTGTACCGGTTGGGTGATAATGCCCTCGTAATTAAAATACATGCCCTGGGAAAAAGCGGAAATATAACGTTCACCAAGCGGTTTTTCTAATTCAACACGATAGCGTTTAACGATGTTATTAAGGGGTGAAGACAATTGGCGTGACCAGCGACCATCGTTAGTGAGCAAGAGTAAACCCGTAGAATTGAAATCCAGGCGCCCGGCAATATGTAGCTTGTCGCGTTCATTATTATCGAGTAAATCACCGAGCAAATCGACCACGGTTTTATGCTTAAAGTCCTTGGTAGCGCTGACTACACCCTTGGGCTTGTGCATCATCACGTAGCGAGGTTCGTTGTTTTGTATGACCTGTTGGTCGAAGATGACGTGACTGAATTGATGAATGCATTGCTGAACATCGCAAGCTACCTCACCGTCTACCACAATACGACCCTGGGCGAGTATTGGGCGAATCGCCTGGCGTTTAATGCCGAGTTGCCGGCTCATAAAACGATCAAGGCGTGTGCGTGTGGATTGCATGCCGTCTTTATTATCCGTGGTGACTACTGATTTTTAGTATTCAAAAAGAGGCGAGGTAATGAAAATAGATGAAGTAATGGTGAAAACATTTACCATTATTTGTCTTTTTATCGCCACCATTAAATTCGACAGACGGGAAAAGGCCCTTACCCGTTTTTTGCAACGGACAAGGGCCTACTATGTCGAGAGTTAATCAGGCAGGGTTGCTAGATTGGGCTCAACTTTTTGAAAGCCAGCTAAGGCGACGGTGGGGTGCTCAGTATTGCTGGAAAAGTCGGTAATTTTTCCCCAGTTATCGACCACCTGTTCTAGACTAATGCCTTCGGTAAGGGGCAGGGTAATACCTTCGCTACGTTCCCAGCGCACCTGTGAATACCAGCCGCCACCGAGTTCAAACAGGTTGCCGTTAGCGGGGCAGTCTTCGTGGCACAGATAACCGACCAGTGGACTAACGAAGCCGGGGTTAAGAGCTTTGACCATTTTCTCTTCAAGAATGGTTTCAGTCATACGCGAGCCGGCAAAAGGCGCGATGGTGTTGCACTTGATATTGTACTTACCGCCTTCCTGAGCCAAAGTTTGCGCCAGACCAAATAAGCCGAGTTTGGCCATGGCGTAATTTGCCTGGCCGAAGTTACCGTAAACACCAGAGCTTGAAGCGGTAAATACGAGGCGACCGTACTGCTGTTCGCGCAGATGGGGCCAGGCAGCGTGGGTGACTTTGAAGGCACCTTTAACGTGGACGTTATAGACCTGGTCCCAGTCGTCCTCTGTCATTTTGTGGAAAGAGGTGTCACGCAAAATACCGGCGTTGTTGATGAGAATGTCGATCTTGCCGTAGGTGTCGAGAGCAGTTTGTACAATTTTGTCACCGTCAGTAACGGAGTCATAATTGGCGACGGCTTCGCCACCAGCGGCTTTAATTTCTTCTACCACCTTATCGGCAGGGCTATTGCTACCGCTGGTACCCCGGCCCTGCATGTCGCCACCGAGATCGTTAATCACCACCTTGGCGCCACGACTGGCTAGCAGCAGGGCGTGGGCACGCCCCAGGCCGCCGCCACTGCCGGTGACAATGGCGACTCGACCTTCATAATTTAGTGTATTGCTCATGACTCTTTCCTTTTTGGATTGACGCTGCTTAAAATGCTGTATTTGATTTTTAAATGTGGGCACTTAAATACCACAGATGCCACTATTTGTCAGTTCTTCGCTGTCCACACAAAGGGTTTCAATAATGCCTTCTAAATACATTAGTCTCGATCAAGCGATCTACGACTACATATTGGCGAGTTCTTTAAGAGAGAGCCCCGTGTTAGCACAATTGCGCGCTG
>JBFHDT010000208.1:0-4651 GCA_041584575.1 Porticoccaceae bacterium | reverse complement strand
GAGGCCATGGCTCCGTCGATGCGGCTTTGAGTATCAGCCGGGAAAGGCTCACTTTTTCGGCTACTCATATTGACATGAATCGCCAGACATTCATTCAAGGCAACGGGGCTGCCCTCGTCTCCTTGGTACATTTGGTGGATATAGCGCAGGCGTTTTTTATCAACGGCAAGCAATTGCGTAGTAATAAGAAGCTCGTCGCCCTGAAAGACTTCACGCAAATAATCAACATTAATGCCTAGAGTAAACATTGAGCTGTCTTGTAGATTACGATAATCAAGACCAATACCAAGTTCATCGTAAAAATTGTCGGTGGCCTTATCGAAGGCCAGGACATAAAAAGCCAAATTCATATGGCCATTGTAATCAACCCAGTCAGGTTCGACAGTAATCACTGTCTTGGTCAGCGTAGTTTCGGTTCTACCTGTAGGCACTTACCCTACTCCCCATCAATAAAATCAACCTTTATTGTGCCAGAGAAATATGCCAGTAAAAGCTTAGAGGAAAGAACCTTGCAGAAAAATTGCACCAAAAAATGAAGCCAGAAAGGCTGAAGCACAGTGCAAACCACTACTTAGCTAATCATATTGGACGCGATAATAGCAATCACCATTACCCCGACTAGACTACCAATAGTGATTGCGATTCGTGTCCACACCTGCTTATCTGTAATTGTCTCTTCCACCTTATCACCCTCTGAGTATAAATTAGAGTTGAAAGCATAAGAAAAACACGCTTAATGTGGAATTGACAGAAATCAATTACCCGGAAATTTTAACGGTTTATTCCTCGATAGTTGCGTTTCTAGTGATGTCGACAATATATGAAAAGAAACGGATAGGATCGTGTTCAGGTCCCGGCCAGTGGGCGTGATTACCCTCAGCTTCGCAAAATAAAGTTTTTATACCGTCGGCACATGCTGTGTACTCGACACAGCCTTTAAAGTCAGAGGGCACTGTTTGCTCCGAACATTGATTACAGTCAGCCCACCAACTAACAACCTGACTACCATAGTCGGGGAAATGACCATCGCCCTTATTGTGCATAAACATCACGCTGGTTGGGCTGGGGCATGTATAAGCCGCCATATCGTCACCCTGCATGCCCATAGCACTGGGCGCCAATGCCATGGGATGAAAGGCAGACTCAGGCATAACAGACAGCGCATTCGACACAGTGCCGCCATCAGAATGGCCGGTATAAAACACCAATGCGGGGTCTATGCACCAACTTTCAATCACTGTCGCTGGTATTTCACTTAAAGCGGTTAAAGATTTAATACCCAGGGGAATACTACGCGTATGCACCACCACAAAACCCGCTTCGGTTGCCTGTCGAGTGAGGCCGGTAAAGCTCTCTGACAAGCTCTCACTCATGCCCGAAGGGGCCCAAACCATCAGCAAGGGATGGGCATAATCACTACGATAATTAGTTGGCGTGGTGACAGTAAAGCGCATATTGTTGTCATCTTTATGCCGAAGATCATCAGCCACTGCACTTTGCTTATCAGTGCAGGTGGGAGAATAACCTTCAGGATAAACAAAGGCACCCGGCGTGGTGTATTCATCACCAAAGGTATGGCTATCGTATAAATAAAAGAGCGTGGCGCCAATGGCGACAATCAATACACAATAAATTTTAGAGAGCAGAGAAATACCCCGCTGATAACGATAAATACTTTGCATTATATTTCTCTTTTAACGCTTTAATTTTAGAGCATTCATTTATTTTAAAAAATCGACAGCATAAATTAGCAGCCAGTAGCGTAAGGCTTTGCCGACAAAAATAAATAGCAGACTCGGCAGCCAGCGTAATTGCAGCCACCCCGCCGCAAGACATAAGCCATCACCAACTACAGGTAGCCAGCTCATTAATAAGACAGGGTAACCCCAGCGCCGCACGTAGTGATTAACAGCGCTGGAGGGTCGCGGGCGATGCCTGAGTCGCTCAACCCCTTTTTCTGCCCAGCGGCCCATCCAATAGGTAAGAAAACCACCAGCGGTATTGGCAACACTGGCAACGACGAGTAAAACCAGCAAGCGACTTTCGTCCTGCTCTACCAGCCACAGCAGTAATAATTCCGAACCACCTGGCAACAAAGTTGAGGACAGAAAAGCGCTGACGGCTAGCCCTAGCAAACTACCCTCTTGACTAGATAGGGCCGAGAAAAAATCTATCAACTGACGCGAACTTGTTCGCTAACCAACGCACAGGCACGGCTAAGAATGCCACAAACAACGGGAATGCGTTCAGCCAGAATTTGCTCGATGTCAGCCATAGTAATTGGTCCACCGGCCTTACCTGCCGCAGCATTTACCACCAGCGACAGGCTGGCATAAGGCAACCCTTTTTCTCGTGCCAGAGCCACTTCGGGCATGCCAGTCATGCCAACAATATCGCAGCCATCGCGCTCCATTCTTATTATCTCGGCGCCAGACTCCAGCCTCGGCCCCTGTGTCGCCCCATAAACACCCTGACGAAGAATAGTCACGCTGGCGCCATCAGCTGCGCTAATCAGCACTTGTCGCAAAACTTCATCATAGGGCGAGGTAAATTCTATATGCTCAAGACCCTCTTCTATGCCATCGTAGTAGGTGTGGTCACGCCCCCATGTGTAGTCAATAATTTGATCGGCGACGACCAGGCTGCCTGTTTCACAATCCGCACAAATGCCACCTACCGCGTTATAGGCTAGCAGATGCGTTGCACCCTCTTGCTTGAGTGCCGCAATATTGGCCCGGTAATTCACTTTATGTGGCGGAATGGTATGGGCATCGCCATGACGCGCCATAAATAGCACGCCGACATCCTGTAAGCGCCCCTTATAGACAGGCCCAGAAGGCTGCCCCCAGGGCGTATCCACAGTTAGTGTTTCATCAATAGTCAGGCCCGGCATGGACAGTAAACCGCTGCCGGCAATGATGGCTGGCTTTATATTCACATTACTCACCTGTTGCCTGTGTTTCGCGCGCCTTAATAGTCATAGTATTTATTGTTTATTGACACGGGGTACGACAAAGCCGTCCGCGTCATCGGCAATGTGCACCGTTGAGGTGGGGAAGGCAATCTCTGCTTTGTGGCTGGCGATAATATCGGCGATCTTTAAAAGCACATCCTGTTTAACGGCGTGATACTTCGCCCAGTCAGTGGTTTTAGTCATCGTGTAAATAAAGAAATTTACGGAGCTTGCGGCGAAACTATTAAAGTTAACCATCAGCGTTTGCGTGGTATCAATTTCAGGGTGGCTTTTCAACATCGCCTCTACGTCATTAACAATGGCAGCCATGCTGTTGATATCGTCATAGCGTAAACCAATGGTTTCGTAGATACGGCGATTGAGCATACGCGAGGGATTTTCAACGGAAAGCGTCGCGAAAATACCATTGGGGATATACAACGGCCGCTTGTCAAAGGTGCGAATGCGCGTTAAACGCCAACCGATATCTTCAACCGTGCCTTCGATTTCTTTATCGGGGGAACGAACCCAGTCGCCAACTGAAAAGGGGCGGTCGAGATAAATCATCAAGCCACCAAAGAAGTTCGAGAGTAAATCTTTGGCCGCAAAACCGACGGCTAAGCCACCAATACCACCAAAAGCTAGCACGCCTGAAATACTAAAACCAAACATTTGCATGGCAATTAACACTGCGGAGATAATAATGGATGCCCGTAGTAACTTGCCCATTGCACGCACAGTAGTGGTGTCGAGGGGTTCATTTAAATAAGCAGGGTTAACCAAATTACTTTCCGCACGCTTAACAAAATTTAATAAAAACACCGCCAGCAGTAGAATAACGGCTGCGCGATTAACCGGTTCAATTAACTCCGACCAACCCGAGTCAACCGCCCTGGCTGCTATACCCGCCGCGACATTGACACCCAACACCCAAATCAACCACACAAACGGTTTGCGTGCTGCCTCAATTAAAGCATCATCCCACAGGGTTTTTGTCGCGGCAGCATGGGATGAAAGACGATTAAAAAAACGACTGGCAATGTAACCCAATAGAAGTGACACAAAGACCACCAGAAAAACTTGAAACCACCAGGTTGACTCCGTGCCTGTAATTTCTATCAACCAGTTTTCAAAGTTTTGTAACATCTATTCCTTCCTTAATATGTACCAGTAATAAATCACACTTGTTAGTACAAGGTGGACAAGCTGTTTTTGCCAACATCAATTCAAGGCAGACAGTGCCTCTTGTGTTGCCAACCAGCGCGGATCGCTCAGCAGTTCAGCCCACTGCCATTGCCTGTGTGCCTTCATTGAGGGTAAGCGTGGCGATACAACGCGCTCTGCGCCGTTCTGAAGAAAGTCGAGCACCTCTAATGCACCCTGGCGATTATTACATACCAGTACCATGTCACAGCCAGCACACAATGCAGCTTCGGCCTTTTCAGCATAACTACCCAATTGATCAGCGCCCTTCATCGACAAATCGTCGCTAAAAATAACACCGTCAAACGATAGTTCCTCGCGCAATATATTCTGCAACCAATACGACGAAAAGCCGACGGCTTTGCTATCGATCTCGGGAAAGACGATATGCGCCGGCATAATCCCCTGCAGTTTAGGACTTAGCGCTTTGAAGGGAAGAAAATCCCGAGCCTGAAGTTGAGCCATAGTGCGCAAGTCATAGGGTATTTCCAAATG
>JBFHDT010000207.1:0-4671 GCA_041584575.1 Porticoccaceae bacterium | reverse complement strand
TCTCCCTCGCGCTGACTGATGACTAAAATCCCCTTGCCGCCACTACCTCGGGCGGGTTTTATAACAAAGCTCTGTTGGCCTTCTAGTAGGGTTGGTAGTGTTTTAAGTTGTACTGGGGATTCAATGACCCCGAGTAGTTCTGGCACTGGCAGCTTAACGGCGGTTGCAGCTTTTTTAGTCTTCAGTTTGTTGTCAACAAGGGGGAAGTTCTCCCGTTTGTTATAGCGCGAAATGTAAGACACATTGCGTTCATTGAGACCCAGCACGCCGGCACTGCGCAGTTTTTTGTGGCGACTAATCCACATGGCTATGAGCCTTCGGCACTCGCGCTTTCATCATTCTATTGCACTATTAAAACGAAATAGTTCATTGAGCCGATAGCCAGAGTATTGGCCAAGTAACAAAATAATGCCGAGTACGCCAAGCAGGAGTTCGGGGAAGTTGTAGGTCAAGTGGCCTACGAGTGCGTTGGTCATCGCCAGGTAAGCGACGATGGCAACGGTGAGGCTGCCCAGGCCCTGCACCGCGACTTCGCGGGCACCGTCTTCCTCCCAGGTGATGGACAGACGCTCAATGGTCCAGGCCAGAATCACCATCGGGAAAAAGGTCATATTGAGCATTTGCTCTAGCCCCAATTTATAGCTAATAACACTGAGTACTGCCATTAACATAACGACCACGATCAATACGGCGGCTATTCTCGAGACCATTAATAAGTCGAGTTGGCTAAGATAAGAGCGAATCCACAAGCCGATAATAACCAGTGTTGTGAGTAAACCGACACCAGTTAATAGTGTGGTTTGCATAAAGGCCATGGCGACCAATACGGGCATGAATGTACCTGATGTACGGATACCGATAAATACCCGGAATAACACGACCACGAGAGCACCAATAGGCACTAGTAAAAGCAGTTTAAAGACGGCTTGTTTTTCAATCGGCAGGCTGTAAATATTGAAATCAATCAGCGCCGAGTTTGAATCTTGGGTGTGCATTAGTGCGACATTTTTAGCGGGCAAGTCGTTGGCAATAAGAGAAAAACGAATTTTTGAGTGTTTCCCGCCCTCGATTTGCAGGAGGGAGTCACCGCCTCGCTGCCATATAAAAAAGTCATCTGGTAGGCCGAAGCTGGCTGTTATGGGATCAATAATCTGCCAGCTATGACCATCGTAAAGCTCGAGTAGTTCACTGGCAGCCTCATTGTGCACTCTATCGGCGAGACTAATGCCACGCACAATGTGTGACACAACCCCGGCTCGGTTCAATAGTTGCAGGGCCAGGTTGGCGGGTGAGACATGGTGGCGCGGGTCGTTCAGTGAATGACTCCCTTTGGCAGATTCGTGCTGCTTGAGTTGCTTGAGCAATTGGCTGGCAAAGCTACTGGGGTCTGCCGATAGTGCGTGTGCCTGTGTAATTAGGGTCTTAGCTGTCACTTCCTGGGCGGGTGTCCAAATCAGCTTGTCGGGTACTTGCGAGGCTTGTAGTGGCTCGCTGGGTACTGGGTTTTCCCCCTGACGGGCAATTTTTAGCTTGTAATACAAGGTTTGTTCGCCACCCGCTTCGCGCCGTGTCCATATTGCCCGCCGCTGCTCATTATCCTTACGTATATCGAAACCGTAGCCGGAGGAGGCAAATGTTTCGTCGATGATCGGGTAGGCATCCTGTGACTGGGGTAGAGCGAGGTCAACGGTAATGGCATGCTGGGTGGCCCAAAAAGTGATTTTGGCTTCAACCTCCCAAACACGCGTTAAGCTGCCCGGCGAAAGAGGGAAATTAAGTGCCAAATGTTTATAGAGGGTAAGCCCGATACCGCTCGCTATAAAGACCAGTGCGAGCAAATAAACCTGAGTGCGTGACGACATAAACGCTGACTTATTTCGCGATTAAGCGTTGGCTAACATCGACGATAGCCAGGTTGCGGAGAAAGTTTCGGCCGATTAAAACGGGGTAGGCCATCGTGGCGCGCTCAGAGAGTGAAACATCAACTTGTTCGGTCATCGACCCGAGGGTGATGGTCATTTTAACCACCAATCGACGCTCCGGTGTTTCTGAGCTTGCCTGCTTGATGAGCACGGTGCGGGCGAGTGGTCTCTCGATGACAGTGGGTGTCTCGATAGAGGGGTGGTCAAACTGGAAGCGCACCCAGTCGCGGCCGTCCCGCTCAAAGGCAACAATATTACTGGCATGAATAGAGGTGCCCGCTGCGCCGGTGTCAATGCGAGCCATAAATACCTGATCAGGTGGTGTGATGGTTGCGCGCTCAATTTCGCCAATCACCAACTTGTCGGCAATTTTGGCAGCCGGGCTTGCAGGGCAGCGGCGCGGTTTAGTACTTGGGCAGGCCTTTTGTTGAACGCTAGGGCAGACTGGTGGCTCGCTGAGGGTGGGGCAATTGTCGCTGTTTGCGGAGGTTCTGGTCTCTTCGTCTGTCGGCGAGATGGTGCAGGCCGATAACAATAACACGAGAAAAAAAGTGATCGGTAAACGAGCAGCTGAGAATTTGGTGGGAGGCTGTTTCATCAATGTTGGCTACGTTTTGACTCGCTATCAATGGGCATTTAATTAATCGACCCTTATCTGGGGGTTAGACTCGGGTTTCGTGAGCGGCAAAGCGCTGGGCGCTATTGTCGTTGATATCCAAAAAATTACAATGTCGGGCAGGTTCGAGTACCCCGAGGTTGTTTGGAGTTTCTTGGCCACAGAAAAACAGTCTGCGCTGCTGTGACAAATAAGCTGGGGAGGGGTTCCCCTTATATTTTTTTGCCTTGTAGGTACTTGTCTGTGGTTTGAATAGGCGTATATAAAACACCTCTACGGGGTTATGATTTAAAAACTGTCGCGCAACGTGTTGAGAAAAATCATGCTGATAAAAGTCTGGTGTCTGTTTCCCTCTGTCCTCTCAGCGCTTTTACTACTGGCTAGCGAACCGAGTTTTGCCGGTGACCCACGAGTCCGGCAGTTGGGGGATAATCTGTCTTCTATCAATACGGGTAGCGAGCTGGAGAGTTACACGTATACCACTCGCAAAGGCGAGGTAAAAAGCGCCATTCAGTGCTTGGGTGGTTACAAGTTTGCAGTGGTTTCATCCGTGGGCCACCAGGCGGCCCCCCAGCCTGCCGTTAGTATTATTCAGGTGTATGAGGATATTAAGGGGCGTGTTGTGCCTGCAAAATGTTAGCTTGCACAAGTTAGCCGCTGCTAAGTGTTAGTACGTTAACAGCGGCCGTGCTTAGTAAGACTTCGCCAGTCCGAGCACTTTTTCTGCAATAAAACACAAGATCAATTGTGGGCTAATCGGTGCCAGGCGGTGGATCATGCACTCGCGTAAATAGCGTTCAACGTGATATTCCTTGGCATAGCCCATGCCGCCATGGGTCATTACTGCCTGTTGGCAGGCTTTGAAGGTGGCTTCGGCGGCAAAGTATTTGGCGGCGTTGGCATAGGCACCGGCATCTTCGCCGTTGTCATACGCTGCCGCAGCGCGAAACACCATTAAGTTGGCGGCTTCCAGCTCAATCCACGATTCTGCCAGCGGGTGTTGCACGCTCTGGTTTTGGCCGATGGGGCGACCAAAGACTTCGCGCTCACCGGCGTAGGCAACAGCGCGCTTCAAGGCGGCGCGACCAAGGCCCACAAGGCCAGAGGCGATGAGTACGCGCTCGGGGTTGAGCCCGTGCAGTAAGTAGCGAAAGCCCTTGCCCTCTTCGCCAATGCGATCCTCCACCGGGATTTTCAGGCCGTCTATAAATAGCTGGTTGGAATCGACACACTTGCGGCCCATTTTCTCAATGCGGCGAATTTCGCAGGTATTAGGGTCCATATCGGTATAAAAAAGCGTTAGGCCATCAATGGGCCGTTTGGTTTCCGACTCGGGTTTGGTGCGGGCGATAAGCATAATTTTATTCGATACTTGCGCCGTTGAGGTCCAGACCTTTTGGCCATGTACAACGTAGTGGTCACCCTTCAAAATGGCTTCAGTTTTAAGGCGGGTGGTGTCGAGGCCGGTATTGGGTTCGGTAACGCCGAAGCAAGGAATATCGTCGCGGCACATCACTGGCGGCAACATGCGTTGCTTTTGTTCTTCTGTGCCGAACACGGCGATCGGGTTGACGCCAAACAAGGGAATGGCAACGGAGGAGACACCGCCGTTAGCAGCACCCGACTCGGCGATGGCCTGCACCATAACGGCGGCTTCACTAATACCCAAACCACTGCCGCCAACGTCTTCAGGCATACAAATGCCCAGCCAGCCGTCGTCGGCCAGTGCGCGGCAAAAAGCCTCGGGAAATTCACCATCGGTATCGCGGTCGAGCCAGTATTGGTCATCGAAGGGTTTGCAGAGTTTTTCGATGCTGTCTTTGATTTGCAGTTGTTGTTCAGAAAAGGAGAAGTCCATAGCAGGCCCCATTGTCGGCGTATTTTTCAGGCACAACGTTGCCCGTTTGATGAGGAGTATAAATGTTGTGAAGGAATGATTGGTATGGCGCAGAAAAAAATGATCGGGGTGAGAGTGTTCGTCGTTGCTTAGATCATATCGCCAATGAGCGCCTGCACGATGCTTATGGCGGCCAGTGGTGCCGTTTCGGTGCGCAGCACTCGTGGGCCAAGGCCGACTGAAAGAATGCCCTTTTGTTGAGCGAATTCGATTTCACTATCGCTAAAGCCGCCCTC
>JBFHDT010000206.1:0-4680 GCA_041584575.1 Porticoccaceae bacterium | reverse complement strand
TCCCCCTGGATCAGCGGTGGCCAGGACACCTTAGCCCTGCGTGTCACCGCACACCCCGTGGCTGCGGCGCTGAGTCGCGCTTTTGGCGGCCCGCTGGTATCAACATCGGCCAACCCTCAGGGCCTGCCACCGGCCAAATCATTGATGAAGGTCAAAGCGTATTTCGGCAATACCCTTGATGCTTACACCCCCGGTAGTATCGGCAGCGCCGCCAAGCCGAGCGAAATCCGCCACCTGCTAACAGGTGAAGTCATTCGCGCCGCCAGTTAAGGAGCCTCTGATTAAGTCTGGGCGAAGCAGGCTGCGGTTAAACGTGTTTAGATTCGAGACGGAAGCCGAACGTAATAGCTAGCTATTACGAAGGGTTGCAACGAAGAAGATGAGCACTTTTAATCGTAGAATGCGAGTTCATGACTTGATCAGAGGCTCCTTTAGCCACCGCTACCCTATTACGAGGAAACAACATGGTCGACAGCAGCGCCGTTAAAGAATATCTGCTCGATTTACAGGATCGCATTTGCCAACAACTGCAGGATCTCGAGCCCACCGCGAAATTTCGTGAAGACGCATGGGACAGAGAGGGTGGCGGCGGTGGTCGCACTCGGGTTATCGAAAATGGCTCGGTCTTTGAAAAGGGCGGCGTTAATTTCTCCCACGTCTACGGCACACAACTCCCACCCTCGGCTACCGCTGCTCGGCCCGAGCTGGCCGGGCGCTCCTTCGAAGCCATGGGCGTATCGCTGGTGATTCACCCCCTCAACCCCTTAGTGCCAACATCTCACGCCAACGTGCGCTTTTTTATTGCCGAAAGGGAAGGCGAAGAACCGGTTTGGTGGTTTGGCGGCGGTTACGACCTCACCCCCTATTACGGTGATATAGCCGACTGCAAACAATGGCACAGCACCGCCAAAGCCGCCTGCGACCCCTTTGGCGAGGCTATTTACCCGCGCTTTAAAGAGTGGTGCGACACCTACTTTCATCTCAAACACCGGGACGAAGCCCGCGGCGTTGGTGGCTTGTTTTTCGATGACTTTAACGAACTCGGCTTTGATGACAGCTTCGCCCTGATGCGCGCTATCGGTGACAGTTATATCGAGGCCTATTCACCCATCGTTAAAAAACACGCCGACCGACCCTATACCGAGAAACAAAAGCAGTTTCAGCTCTACCGCCGTGGCCGCTACGTTGAATTCAACCTGGTGTTCGACCGAGGCACTTTGTTTGGCCTGCAATCGGGTGGTCGCACAGAGTCCATTCTCATGTCACTGCCCCCCCAGGTTAGCTGGCAGTACGACTGGCATCCCGAACCCGGCAGCGAAGAAGCCGAGCTCTATGATACCTTCCTCCCCCACCGTGACTGGGTTAACAGCTAGGCGGCTTTTTGACGATGACAGACCAGTACGCCGTTTTTGGCAACCCCATTAAGCACAGCCGCTCACCGCAAATTCACAGCACTTTTGCCGAGCAAACCGGGCAGGACATCAACTATGTCAGCACCCTGGTCGAACCCGACCAGTTTCAAGCTGCCGCCAGCCATTTTTTCAACATGGGCGGCAAGGGCTTAAATATCACCGTGCCTTTCAAACAAGAGGCTTTTACTTTCGCCGACGCACTCAGTGAACGCGCCCGGCGCGCTGGCGCAGTGAACACACTCATTCATCAAGATGACGGCAAGATACTCGGCGATAACACCGACGGCATCGGCTTAGTGCGCGACATTACCAACAACCTCGGCTGGCCAATTGAAGGCAAAAAAATACTGCTTGTCGGGGCCGGCGGCGCTGTCATGGGTGTATTAGAACCCCTGTTACAACAACAGCCCGCCCTCATCGTCATCGCCAACCGCACCGTTAGCAAGGCACAAAAGCTGGCTAGCGACTTTGCAGACCTTGGTAATATTCAGGGCTGTGGTTTTGATGAACTGACAGACAGCGGCCACTTTGATCTTATTATCAACGGCAGCAGTGCCAGCCTGGCGGGGGAAATTGCGCCACTACCCGACAGCGTACTCACGGCAAATACACAAGGCTACGACATGATGTATGCCGCCGAACCCACACCGTTTATGCGCTGGATGAATGAACAGGGCGCACAGCAAACGACTGATGGTTTAGGAATGCTGGTCGAGCAGGCGGCAGAAGCCTTTACTCTTTGGCACAGTGTGCGACCCGAGACGGCTGCGGTAATACAGTCAATTCGTGCGGCGATGGGAGAGGCTTTATAACAAAGCCCTCGATAAAGCAGGTTATACTTGGAAAAACTGAGTAGCCCTAAGAAATGAAACAGCCTGTAAATACCCTTCCGCTGCACCTTCTCCTCTAACGACGTTATTTGTGACAACTACAAGTTGTCCACAACATAGCCTTGAAACTAGGCGCCCGCCGCGACTAATGGTTTGACATGGTGATCCGGGCGGCTTGCAGACAACTCGTATATAGACTGAAGGTTGAGCCAAAACTCAGGTGTTGTTCGCAATGCGTCAGAAAGAAGCCAAGCTGTTTCTGGTGTAACACCGCGCTTGCCACGAACTATTTCATTCACTCGCTGGACCGAAATACCGACATGGATAGCGAGCGCTTTTTGCGTTAGTTCAAGTGGCTCCAGAAACTCTTTGAGTAAAATGACCCCCGGATGTGTTGCGATTCTATTGCTAGGAATCATGTAGTGCCTCCTGTTTAGTGATAGTCCACGACTTGAACATCAGCTGCGCTATTCTGGGTCCAGCGAAAAATGATGCGCCACTGAGAGTTAATACGAATGCTATAAAAACCCTTGAGTTCACCTCGCAATGGCTCGAGCCTGTTGCCCGGAGGGGAGCGCAGGTCATCGAGGACCTGCGCAGCATTCAGAGCATCGAGCTTGTAAAGCGCGAGTTCGTGTATCTGGCCTGGGAGCTTTCTGGAATAGCGACTAGATATACCGTGAAAGAGGTCAGAAGTGCCTCTGTCGCCGAATGATGCAATCATATACCAAGAATAACGGGTTAACGGAATCCATGCAACGCTTAAGCGTGGGCCGGAGGTGCAATCGCACCAAAGTCCCGCACCACTTATTGATTAGAGGCTTCATGCTTAATTGCCATGAAATACTGATTTATAAAAGCCGACAAGCGTTCATCTTTTATATGCTCCTTACGATCATGGATTAGAATACTTTGATTAGAGCCGCTCTTTAGCTTGGCTATAAGCATATGCTCAGAATTACTTACGGCTTTATAACTCAGCTCTTCAATTTCGGGTTTGAATAAAGTAAGTGGTGAAAAGAGCCCGTTAAAAATATATAGGTGATCTCCTTTTATCCATGCCGCTGGTTTGTTTCCGAAGGTAGCCCACAACAAAATACCCAACCCTACCAAAAGCCCTGCCAATACAAATGGGTAAGGAATACTTAATCGCTGTAAGCTAGAAACCAGCAGAGCACCTACGCCTATGGCGGGTAAAAAATATTTTTTAGGATTCTCACTCCTTTCGAGTACCTCCATAAAAACCTCTAGCTAACCTGCTGAGCCAGCTCACCCGCCGCATAACTTAACGATACCGCATCTAAACTGAGTGCCTTAATTTTATCGGCATTGCCCGCGGTGCCAAAGGATTCATAGCGGGCAACACAAATGTCTTTCATCGCTGTGGTCGCTGCTGCGAGATATTTACGCGGGTCAAAGTCTGCAGGATTCTGTGCCATATGGCGGCGCATGGCACCCGTTGAGGCGAGGCGTAAATCGGTATCAATGTTCACCTTGCGCACACCGTGCTTAATACCTTCGATCACTTCTTCAACCGGCACACCGTAAGTCTCGGGAATGTCACCGCCAAACTCGTTGATAATTGCCAGCCAGTCCTGGGGCACAGCCGATGAGCCGTGCATGACCAAATGAGTGTTGGGTAAGCGCGCGTGAATCGCTTTGATACGTTCGATGGCTAGAATATCGCCCGTCGGTGGACGGGTAAATTTGTAGGCACCGTGAGAGGTTCCAATGGCAATCGCCAGGGCATCGACATCGGTTTTGGCAACAAAGTCAGCGGCTTCATCGGGGTCGGTGAGCATTTGTTCGTGGCTTAAAGTGCCTTCAGCCCCAACGCCATCTTCTTCCCCCGCCTGCCCGGTTTCCAGAGAACCCAGGCAACCCAGCTCACCCTCAACGGAAACACCGCCGGCATGGGCCATTTCAACCACACGGCGTGTCACATCAACATTGTATTCGTAACTGGCTGGCGTTTTGCCGTCTTCTTCCAACGAGCCATCCATCATCACCGATGAAAAGCCCAACTGTATCGAACGCTGACAAATCGCAGGGCTGGTGCCGTGATCCTGATGCATAACCACGGGAATATGGGGAAATTCTTCAATAGCGGCAAGAATCAGGTGACGCAAAAAAGGCGCACCCGCATATTTTCGCGCGCCGGCAGAGGCCTGCACAATCACTGGTGAGTTGGTTTGGTCAGCGGCTTCCATAATGGCACGCATTTGCTCGAGGTTGTTGACGTTGAACGCTGGCACACCGTACTGGTGCTCTGCCGCGTGATCCAGCATTTGACGCATGCTAATTAGAGCCATAACTGTTTCCTTCCTTTTCGTTAATAGTTAACCCTAAAGCGGGCCTGTTTTAGGGTGTGTTAATCGTCACCACGTTCTTCTAGCATCGCCACTGCAGGCAGAGTTTTCCCCTCGACATATTCGAGG
>JBFHDT010000205.1:0-4685 GCA_041584575.1 Porticoccaceae bacterium | reverse complement strand
TTGACCCATAGTAGCTCGTCACCAATATGGCGATAGGTAAAGCGGTGGATATTGTCGAGACTACTCAGCACTGCATCGACAGATGGCGAGGGTGCAGTGATAAATTCGAGCAGGGATTCGGAAAAGTCGGTGGTAATACTGGGGTGTGTTAGCGTCGAGCCCAGGGCTTTAGGGTGGGGTGTATTGGCCAGCTCACCTGTTGGTGTAACGCGCAGACTCTCTTTTTCAATACCGCGCTGAATATTGCTGAGAAGACACTGATTTTCAGTGCTATTGAGAGCGGCCAGGCGTGAGGTTAATAGCGACAAGTGGGATTCTCGGGTTTAGGCAGCGGATTGCTTCTGCGGTAAAATTGGTCGTTTTTTTGGCCCCACTTCGCAGGCGACGACACGAGCGCGCAGGTTGGGGTTTTTGGCATTGACTTCGAGCAAATGGTTGAGGGCGACATCCCTGTGGGGTGAGAAATAGACCTCAGTCACACTACAGTCATCGCGCCACTCTAAAGCCTTGGTTAAGAAGTTGTCGTCAATATCTTGCAACACAAAAACAGCCATAATTTTTCGATTTGGCATTGAATTGGGGCAAGTGTAACCGATCACTACGTGGTGGCAAATAGCTTGGAGGGGCTACTGGGCTCCCCCCTTGATTGACCGTAGCTCTAAGCAGGTGAGTATGTCGTTTTTAGGCGATTGCGCTATTGCTGGTGGAATGGGTTGCGGTGGCTGAAGAAAGAGGTTGCTGGGGAAGGCGTGAGCGGCGCCACAGTTGAGAGGCCAGCGCATCAATACTTTGTTGCGAGTAATCGCCTTGCGTTAGCCACTGGGCCACTGCTCCGGCGACATCGGGGTAACGCACACTCACCGCACGTCCGGTTTTTAGCCATTGGCTGAGTGCCACCTGATCGAGAGTGTCCATGGTATAACCGAGACCAATGTGTTGTAGAGCAAGCGCGTTAGAGAGCTGTTCGCATTGACCTTGCACCGGTTTCACCAATAACTTGCAGCCCAGTTGCAGCACTTCACTGCTCAGTTCAAACCCGGCATTACAGACAACACCGTTGCAGCGGCTGAGGTCGCTATGAAAGCGGGTTTTGCTCGGCTTATGCCATTGGATATTACCGCTTTTATTTGCGGGTGCATCAGGGTGATAGACCGCGAATTGGTCGTACTTAAAGGGCTGTAAAAATTGTTCGATTTTAGCGGGTGCCTCAAAGGGTAGATAGACCACAATAAGTTCTGGATCGATCGCCGCATTGTTGCGCTCAACTGGGGCGATGGGTGGCAAAATCGGCATATCAAAGTGGTACCAGTGAAAACCGAGAGCAATCTTTGCCGGTGCAAAATACTTCATGATCAGACGCTGATGCAGATTGCCGTGGTGCTGGGGCACTGGGAAGTTAAAGGCGTATTGGTGGCCGAGACCCAGCACCGGTTTGCTGCGTAATTTAGCGGCCCAGGCGGTGATGGGCTCGAAATCCGTTAAGACCAGATCGTAATTATCGAGTTTAAGCTGGTGGATATCGCGTAGGAACTGAAGGGGTGCGCTGCGCTGGACAGTTCTGAGGGGGCGGATCTCGCCCTCTTCAGTCACGAAGGTAAGCCCCTTACGCAGGTTAAAGTCACCGAAGGGCGCCATATCGAAATATTGGTCGGGCTGGCGACCCGAAAACAAAAAATCGACCTCGATGCCCTGTTTTGCAAGCGCTGGGGCCATAGCCCGAGCTCGTGAAATATGACCGTTACCGGTTCCTTGTACGCCGTAAAGGATACGCATTAGATAAGAAACTCCATGGTTAGGGTGGCGACAGTGGAGCCGATTAGCGCGCCGGCGAGAGTATCAGTGGGGAAGTGAACACCCAGTAATATGCGTGAAGCACCGACTAAACAGGCCCACAAATAAGCAGGCCAGAACAGTTCGGGGATTAACATGGCGACGACAGTGGCGCAGAGGAAAGCACCCGATGTGTGCCCCGATGGAAAACTGAACTGATCAGAAGGTGTAATAAAGCTGTTGAAATCGGGAAGAGCGTCTGCCGGGCGGTTGCGTTTTAAGCCTTTCTTCAGCAGGCAATAGAGAGGCCGCTCGATGCAGAAGGCCGTCGCCAGTAAAATCAAAGCCAATTGTGCTTGTGTCGCATCGACAAGCAGCATAAAGAGCGGGATCAACACGTAGTAAAAGCCATCGGCTGAATGGGAGATAAACTTGCTAAGCCCTGTCAGTTGTCGCTGCCGTTTGCGGCACATACACCAGTGAAAGGTGACGAGGTCACCACTGTGTATAAAATGAAGTAGACGAAATTTACTGAGCGGTTGCTTGTCCATGGAATAGCAGCGTAATCAAAAAGTATGTCAGTGCGATAACAAGGCTGTGACGAAGGCGTGACAATGAGCACTGTGCCATGCCTGTAAAGCATCTGCGAAGTCGAGGTGTTGCGAGGTTTTTAGCTTCCTTAGACAAGAAGTAATTGGTTGCGATCAACGGGTGTTTCGCCAGTCACATGCACTGAGCATTCTGGCTGTTAATTAAACGATCGTTTATCTGTAAGCTGTTGACATAATTCAACAAACCATAGATTATGCGGGGCTACTTACTTGCCAGTAACCTACCGGCTTGGCGAAAAGGTGCTATTTAGTAATTTTTTCAACAAATTTTATGAATTGGGAGTAACAGATGGGCGTTGCTGAGAGTGGAAATATTGGTGCTGCCGTTGCCGGCGGGAAAAGGAATCCTCGAGTAATTATTGTCGGTACTGGCTTGTCCGGTGTTTGCATGGGTATCCGTTTAATGGAGGCTGGCTTTACCGACGTCACCTTGTACGAAAAAGCGGGTGGCCTGGGTGGTACCTGGTACTACAATTTTTATCCAGGGCTGCGTTGTGATGTGCCGTCGTATTACTACCAGTATAGCTTTTCACCGAGTTCTAGCTGGAGTCACCGCTTCTGTGGTGGTCCAGAGATTCAGCAGTACTACGAAACGACGGCGAAAAAGTACAATGTCTTTGAACGTATCAAATTCAACAGTGAAGTGAAGCACTCCGAGTATCGTGGCGGCAAGTGGCACGTTGATCTGGAAAATGGCGATACCGACGAAGCTGATATCTTGATTGCCGCTTGTGGCATTTTGGTGCGACCTAAGTATCCCGAAATTGAAGGCATGGATACTTTCGAAGGTAAGATTCTGCATACCGCTCGTTGGGAAAGAGACATCGACCTGACGGGTAAAAATGTCGCGGTTATCGGTAGTGGTTCTACCGGCATTCAAATGATCAAGCCGCTGACCGAAATTTGTAAGAAAGTGACTTCTTTCCAACGTACTCCCCAGTGGATTGTGCCGGTACCAAACCGCAAGTACTCGAAGCTGAACGAGAAAATGCTTGATACTTTCCCGGTCATCTCCAAAGTGTTCCACCATTCCATTAGCTACTTTATGGAAACCATCATGGGCACGGGGGTGATTAAAGATGGTTGGGCGCGCAAGCTGGTCGGCAAGGCCTGCCAATGGAACCTCAACTCCGTTAAAGACCCCAAGTTACGCAAGGCACTGACCCCCGATTATGTGGCTATGTGTAAGCGTCTGGTAATGTCGTCTGAGTTTTACCCGGCTATTCAAAAGCCCAATGCTGAGCTGGTGACGGAACATATTGAGCGTTTTGAGCCGAAAGGTATTCGCACTAAAGACGGTGTCTTGCACGAGCTTGATGTTGTTGCTCTGGCGACGGGCTATCACGCCGGTGAACACATGATGCCAATGACGATGAGTGTTGAGAATGGCCCTACGCTAGAAGAAGCCTGGAAAGATGGCGTTTACGGTTACCGCACGGTTGCCATGCCCGACTTCCCCAACTTCTTTATGGTGATGGGCCCTAACAGCCCCGTGGGTAACTTCTCTTTGGCTGCGATTGCCGAAGTACAATCAGGTTACATCATGAACTTTGTTGAAAAGTGGGCCAATCGTGAATTTGAAACGGTTAGCCCTAAGCGTACGGCGACTGACCGCTTTATTCAGGATATGAAGGACAACATGAAAGATACGGTTTGGTTGACAGGCTGCGACAGCTGGTACCTCGACAAGAACGGCGTTCCCGTATCGTGGCCCTGGACGGCGGCGAAGTTCCGCAACGACCTCAAAGAGCCCGACTACAGTGAGTATGAGATGGAGCGTTAAGCGCCAGATCTGCACTGCGACCCGGAGGTGATTAGCGCTTCCGGGTTTTTTTTGCCTGAAATATGACCCTGTGGTCGAAATTGGTCGAGCCAGAACCGGCAGATTCTTGGTCTTTCCTGAAAAGAGTGGGCTATGATGAGCCGTCATAATTGATAAATAATAACTGTGAGGGGGGTAGTGTGTCTGGAATTATAAGCTACGGTGCTTACGTGCCGTATTATCGACTAACACGTAAGGCTATGGGTGGTGGTAAGGGTGAGCGAGCCATTGCCAGTCACGACGAAGATTCGGTATCGATGTCGGTTGAAGCGGGGCGCGGTGCGCTAGCGAGTAGCCCGGCAATTGATACTTTGGTCTTTGCGACCAATAGCGCGCCCTACGCTGAAAAACTGAATGCGGCGGCCATTTGCGCGGCCCTTGACTTGCCGGCGCAGGTAAATACGATCGAGTTGGCGAACAATACCCGCATGGGTTTGGCGGCCCTGTTGCTCGGTACCGATCTTGGAAAAGCGGGGCGTACC